>JBEBDG010000296.1:0-3002 GCA_041157165.1 Bacteroidota bacterium | reverse complement strand
CGACGCAAGGAGGCTTCAATTCCACCGATTAAAACTGGAACCTCAGGAAACAACTGTTTCAAGATATTGGTATACACTATTGTAGCATAATCGGGTCTAAAACCAGCTTCACCTCCCGGTGTATAGGAATCATTTGATCTGAGGCGTTTATTGGCAGTATAATGGTTCACCATGGAATCCATACAACCTGCGGTTACACCAAAAAAATACTTAGGAGTTCCTAATTTTTTGAAATCTCGAAGATCATCTTGCCAATTGGGTTGGGCTACAATTCCAACCTTTAAACCTTCACTCTCCATGATACGACCTATAACGGCCGTTCCAAAGGAAGGATGGTCGACATAAGCATCTCCTGAAATAAGTATTACATCTAATTGATCCCAACCTCTTTTTTCAACCTCTTTTTTGGTCAAAGGTAACCAATCCGTAATGGGACGTTCTGCGTTCATTTAACAAAATTACATATTCCGTTTCAATTTCTATTTGATTAATTGATTTTTTAGAAACTCTGCTGTAGCTTCTAGAACGGAAATGGCATTTTCATGTTTAGACCAATGGTGATTATCATCTACAATGACCATTGTTTCCATTTTCACTTTTTTCTTTTCTAATCGTTTGATTAAATCTATTGATTGTTGAAATGCTACATTTCGATCATCATCCCCGTGAATAAAAAGTACGGGGGATGTCCATGAATTCACATAAGAAATAGGAGATCCTTTTGAAATTAAATTAGCAGCCCAATCGGCATCTGGGGCCTTTTTATTTGCCTCTCCAAATAATTGCTTTTCATTATAAACCAACCAATCGTGTACACCATGTATATCAACTCCCGCAGCAAATAATTTTGAATCTTTACCAAGACCCATTGCAGTCAAGTAACCTCCATAAGACCCACCCCATAATCCGATTTTCTTTGGATTTACATTGGATTGCTTTGACAACCATTCACCCGCTGCTTTAACATCCCAATATTCAGGAGCTACTAAGAAATTAGAAGGGTGTTGGAATTCAAATCCATACCCAATTCCTAATCGATAATTGACCGATAAGACTACAAATCCTATTTGGGCTAAATATTGATTCAGGGCATAAGCATTTGAATAATAATCGGAATAATGCCAACCCAACAACATTTGTCTTGAAGGTCCACCATGTACAAAAACCACTGCTGGTTTATTTGATTTTCCGTCTCCATTGTCGAAAATTTGTCCATAAATAGTTAAACCATCTAACGATTTAAATTCTACAGACTTAGGTATGACCAACTGCTTCTCTGGAAATTTTGCTGGATATAAATTTGCCGAAAGTGATTGATTTGATTGGCCAGTTATGGATTTAACAAATATCTGTGGACCTTTTTGTGGACCAGCACCCAGATATGCAAATTGTTCATTTGCAAGCAAAATTGACTTCCATTCATTTCCATTACCAGGAGTCAATACCCTCATATCTGGCTTATCTACTGATACCAAACCAATGTGTCTTCTATGAAAATCATTGGGATCGGGACCAAAATTTCCATCAAAACTTATAAATTGTTTATTAAAACTTAAGGAAATATGCTCAACCATAAAATTTCCTGGAGTTAAACATATAGCCTTTCCTCCTTTGGAAGAAATGGAATATAAATGAGGAAAGCCATCTTGATAACTTGTAAAATTGATAGTGGATGCGTTCGGAAATAGTAAATTGGCATGACCATCAGTTGGCGGCAAAGTTCCGCGATTATTTTTGGGGGATTCCCAAATTAATTTTGAAGCTTTTTGCTTTAAATCACTTAATTGAATTGACCAATTAATGGATTTACGGATGGATAATGAATCTGTTTCTCCACCTTGAGAGGGAGTTCTGATAAATGCGATTTCATCTCCATTGGGGGACCATCTCGGACTAAAATCATTATAAAAACCCGGAGACACCCAATAGATTAACTCCGTTTCCAATTCTTCACCAACTTCGGTGTAGGCAATAAACGAATAATTTCCTCTATCAACTGTAAAGGCCATTTGATTTTTAATTGGAGACCATTGGATATCAGAAACCTTACCCCTTGTTTGAACCAATTGTCGAGGAATTTCTAAAAAATCATTATTGATTAAGGTATCTAAATGACAAACCCACGGTTGATCATCTTTGATAAAAGCAACTATTTCCCCATTTGAAGAAATTTTTGGATAATCTCCCTCTGAAATATATTTAATGGGACCCCCATCGAATGAAATTTGACAGACTCTCACTTTAAAAGGTACTTGAGAAGAGTTAGTATTGACTGGTTTACTGTTATCCCAATTTCCGCCATGCTCCCCTCCTAGTACAAACACGACCCATTTACCATTTGAACTAATTGAAATGGACGTGATTTCCTGACCATTATCTGTTTGAAAATTCGTAAGTTTTTTAAGATTAAAGCTTGGCGCTTCCGCCACGTAAATATTTCGAACACCCTCTACATTCATAGCCAAAGCAATTTGTTTTCCATCTGCAGAACACACCAAATCACTTGGAAAAGCATACGATTTTACATCCCGAATAGAAAATTGAGCTTGTAAATCAAAATTTACAATTAATTGAGAAAATAAAAAGAAAAGGATAAGTAAAAAATTCTTCATGATCAAGTTTAGAGATTTAAAATCCTATGTTTATGCAAACTTGAATTTAATGAAATAATTTCAAAATAGGTAGAAAAAAATGATTTAAATCATTTTAGCCAATTATGATAAAAATTTGACGTTTTTTGATTATTTTCGTGTATGTTGTTAGAATAAATTTCAATGAAATCTGCCTACCTATTTACCTATTTAAAAGATCAATTAAACGAAAAGGAATTAGCTTGGTTATCCTCAAAAAAGGGCTCCAACTGTAAAGACCTCGCGCTTGCATTTGTTCTAGCAAGTCGAAAAATCAAAAAAGAATTTATTTCTTCCAATTCGTTATGGAAAACGTTTGATCCTAAATGGAGCTTGGATATAGTAAGCAAAGAAGCAATTGTCCGTGCCTAT
>JBEBDG010000295.1:0-3002 GCA_041157165.1 Bacteroidota bacterium | reverse complement strand
TTCAATGGTAAATTCAATATACATTTCAAAGCACCAGAAAAAGGAACAGTAACCATTGCAGTAACTGATTTGAATGGAAAAGAATTAGCTGCAGAACAAATCAAAGATTTTCAAGGTGACTACCTAGGGCAAATTGACATTAAAAAATCCGCTAAAGGAGTATATTTCATTCGAGTGACTCAGGGCAATGATGGTGCTGTGAGAAGAGTTAAGGTTGATTAAAAAACAAAAGACCGGGCTAAAATAACTGCCCGGTCTTTGCATTTGGTTCAATTCCTACATGTCGATAGGCCTTTTCGGTTGCCTCTCTGCCTCGAGCAGTTCGTTTCAAAAATCCTTCTTGTATTAAAAAAGGCTCATAAACCTCTTCAATGGTTTCAGCCTCTTCTCCACAAGCAGTTGCGATAGTGGAAAGTCCTACGGGCCCACCTTTGAATTTTTCAATAATCGTCATTAAAATTCGATTATCCATTTCATCTAATCCATTTTGGTCAACATCAAGAGCTGATAAAGCAAATTTAGCTATCTCAGAATCAATAATTCCTTCCCCTTTTACTTGAGCAAAATCGCGTGTTCTTCTTAACAAGTTATTGGCAATTCGAGGAGTGCCTCTACTCCTTCTGGCTATCTCGTAGGCTCCGGATTCTTCAATTGGCATTTTTAAAATGGAAGCCGATCGTTTGACAATCGTTGAAAGTAATTTTGAATCATAGTATTCAAGACGAGCATTGATTCCAAAGCGAGCGCGTAGAGGCGAAGTCAATAATCCAGCACGAGTAGTAGCTCCAATTAAGGTAAACGGATTTAAGCCTATTTGAATACTTCTTGCATTCGGACCGGAATCCAACATGATATCGATTTTATAATCCTCCATTGCTGAATATAAATATTCTTCTACTATTGGATTGAGACGATGAATTTCATCAATAAACAAAACATCATAAGGTTGTAAATTCGTTAACAAACCGGCCAAATCTGAGGGTTTATCCAATACAGGTCCTGAGGATATCTTTAAACTTGAACCTAATTCATTGGCAATTATATGAGAAAGTGTGGTTTTTCCTAAACCTGGAGGTCCGTGTAAGAGCACGTGATCTAAGGCCTCTTCTCTTGCTCGAGCAGCATCTACAAAAATCTGTAAATTATCAATAATTTTACCCTGACCAGTAAAATCAGAAAAGGACAAGGGCCTCAGCGCTTTATCAATTTCCTTGTCTTGCGGACTCAAGGACTTTGGATCTCCACTTAAATAATCTTCTCGCATATATTTATCTCTAAACAAAGATAAAAATTTAATCATTCGAATGTATTCATTTTTTTTATCCGCTTTATTTTTTAGCTTTGAAAAATTAAACCTTTTAACGAATGAGTTCTATTTTTTGCGGCGAATTAGCCGGAACGGCAGCTATCCTTTATATTGGAAATGGAGTAGTAGCCAATATGCTACTTAAAAACACAAAGGGAAACAATACTGGACTTTTAGCCATTGCTGCTGCTTGGGCATTTGCTGTAACAATCGGCATTTTTATATCAACCTATTTTGGTAGTCCTGCAGCCCATTTGAATCCAATGGTCACCGTTGCAGAGTGCGTTAAATCTGGTGATTGGAGTAGTTTCCCAACGTTCGTAGGTGCTCAGCTTCTGGGTGCTATGCTAGGACAATTTTTAGTTTGGTTACATTATAAACCACATTTTGATATTACAGAAGATGCTGGCAACATTAAAGCAAGTTTTTGCACAGATCCTGCCATTACAAATACCCCATTCAATTTTATTTCAGAAGCCTTTGCTTCAGCATTCGCAATCATTGCATTAGGTACCTTTTCAAGTATCCAACATGGCTTGGGTCCATTTTTGGTTGGTATAATGGTATGGGCCGTAGGATTAGGCCTAGGTGGAACTACTGGATATGCCATCAACCCAGCAAGAGATTTAGGTCCTAGAATCATGCATGCCATTTTGCCAATAAAAAACAAAGGGGGAAGTGATTGGGCTTATGCATGGATTCCTGTTTTAGGACCATGCGTTGGTGCAGCTATTGGTGCCTTTATTTTAAGCTTAAAATAATTCAAAATGTATATAGGATCAATTGATCAAGGAACAACAAGTTCTCGATTCATCATTTTCGACAAAAAAGGTGATATTATTTCCATGGGCCAAAAGGAACATGAGCAAATCTATCCTCAGGCAGGTTGGGTGGAACACAATCCAGAAGAAATTTGGAAAAATACGCAAGAAGTAATTGGTTTAGCCTTAGGAAAGGCTAATTTATCTGCCAAAGACATTGCGGCAGTTGGAATTACAAATCAAAGAGAAACAACCGTTGCTTGGAATAAACATACAGGAAAACCTTATTACAATGCAATTGTTTGGCAGGATACTCGTGTAGGTTCTGAGTTAGCAGAATTAGCCAAGGAAGGAGGAATGGATAGATTTCGTGCAAAAACTGGACTACCTTTAGCTGCCTATTTTTCTGGATTAAAACTTCGTTGGTTGTTAAACAATTGTAAGGGTCTTCGTGAGGATGCCGAAAAAGGTAATGCATTGTTTGGTACAATGGATACATTTATCGCATGGCATTTAACAGGAGGAATTGAAGGTGGATTACACATTACAGATGTGACAAATGCCTCAAGAACACAATTAATGAATTTGGAAACCTGCCAATGGGATGACGAAATTTTAGAAACATTTACAATTCCAAAGTCAATACTACCTGAAATTGTCTCCAGCTCCAAAGCATATGGGAAAGCTAGAGGTGTTTTAAATGATGTTCCATTAGCAGGTATGTTAGGAGATCAGCAGGCTGCATTGGTAGGGCAAACATGTTTTGATGCAGGACAAGGTAAAAATACATATGGTACCGGATGTTTCCTTTTAATGAACACTGGAACCAAAGCAATTCCATCCAAGTTTGGATTATTAACTACAGTTGCCTATCAGTTGGGTGATGGACCCGTTCATTATGCCTTGGAAGGATCAGTTGCCATAACAGGTGCATT
>JBEBDG010000294.1:0-3026 GCA_041157165.1 Bacteroidota bacterium | reverse complement strand
CAACTGTTCTTTGGCTTGCTCAATATGGCGCAATTCATGTTGAATAATGATCTCAAAAACAGTATCTAATTCATATACAATAACTTTACTCGCAGGTGAATGGATCACCGTTTTATTTTGAATGAACGGCGCGGCCAATTCGATATAGCGCTTTAAATCTTCATGATGCGCCTTGAATTGTTCTATAATATCATTGATTTGAATAGTTTCTTTAGGCTCCCAAACTGGAAAAGTCTTCATCTTTTTTTGACGGCTAGGTTCAACAGATTGCTTGACAAAACCTCCTAAAAATTGCACAATGAATCGAAATCGACCATGAAAAGGGCGTTTGTATACCTTCTGCTGTAGCTGGTCAATGATTGGAAAATAACTTGAATTGATGAGCATTAGATGCTCCAGATTCTGTGCAATACTCCAATGGGCGCCAGCGGTTTCGTTGAGCTGTTCGGGCGTTAAATGGCCGAATAAATCTTGAACTAATTTCGTGTTTGAATCAATTTGCTGGAAAAGAGTAGACATGTTGAAATGAAGATTAATGTGAGGTCAAATATGCTTGATAAAAATACAAAATTCAAAGCGGCGAAAAATTCATTTATTCAATTGACTACAATATTTCAGTCGTCACAAAATTTGATCCTCATCCAAAAAAGGATAATCAATATACCCTTGATCTTGCCCGAAACCGCTCCTAAAGCTACTTATGCGTTTATGCAAATGAGCAAGTTTGATATAAGAAGTTAGAGGAGGCGGTCAAGTAACTCACTTCACCTTTAAAGCTTTCAATATCTTCTCATCGCTTATTAAAGCATCTCTCATTAATAGGTTAACAGGAAAGACTTGGTGTTTGGCGGATTTAAATCCATTCCAAATATTATATAAAACTTCGCTTGTAATCAATGAAAGGTTTAAATCAATCTCCATCTCACATTCATCGATAAAATCCTGCGTGAAATCTGGTGCAATCAATAATGATTTTATAACTCTAAATCCATTATGTGTAGCATTTTGATGATACGCTTTCATCTGGCGTGAACATGCAGAAAACTTGTTGTATTGGGTTGATTTAGCAGTTTTACACTCAACAATAATTACCTCATTATTTCCAAGGTTGATTAAAACATCTATTTTATCCTTGGAGGTATTGATTTTTGCTCTTAAAGATTCGTCAATATTAAATCCTAGATCTGACAATAGTCGTTTTGTAACATCTTCATATTTAATGCCAATTTCTGCGGCCGTAAGTTGGATATTATTGATTTTAAGTACATTTAAGTCCCTTACTCCAAGATGAACATAGTTTTCAATGTAAATATTCTCAGAATCAGTATATGCGTCTAATATGTTATCTATTAAATCGCCTCTACTTTTTATTTCTTTTGCAGCACAAAACACTTTTAGTTGATCTTTAGTCAAGAGATCTAAAATATCTCGTGGTTTTATATTATAATCGATTAAAAGTTCACTTTGAAGAATTTCAGAATCATCTCTAAATTCAAATTCATTAATAAGAACATTATTGAAATCTGGAAGAATTGTTTTTAAATCAAGACATAATGCATTATAACCATCAGATGAAATACCTAACTTTTCATCGTTTTCTAAAGTGTTGAAATGGTTTATGATTAATTGGATTTTATCTTCCATGGTAACACCTTTAGGCTCAATGCCAAGCGAAACCATTAAAGTATTTAGTTCTTTTTTCTTTTCGTTAACAGTTATAAGATCCTTATAAACGTCATTAGTTAATAATGAATTTATAGTAATGCCTTGAGAGATAATTTGTTTAATTTTCTGATCTCTATCTAGCTTTGAAGAGATGTTATGCTTTTTACTTACAAGATTAATTATTGGGTCCTTGTATTGCCCTAGCAATCTTCTGTAATATTTATCAGCAATACTTTTTCCTCTTAAATCACGTAGTATTTTTACAATTTCGTCCGGAACGTAAACACTTGATGTTTTCTTAGAAAATATAATGATACCTAAATCTTTTAACAATTTAATTAATGCATCTTTCTCAATTATTGTAATTGGAATTACACTGTAATGGATCAATCTAATTTCTTCATTTGATAGCTCCAATTGATTTGATAGTGTTTTCAAGATTGAATATTCATCCTGAGTTACTTTTTTATCAAAATTATTAGACTCATCATTTGAGTAAGCTATTCTAACACATTCCCTGTAGATTTTGTAATCTCTCCTTCGTTGATCATCAACTTCTTTTGATTCAGAGTCTAGTAATTCAATAAATTCTTTGCTTGAATCTTTAAGTTTTTTTAATTGTTTTTTATATAATTCCTCGAACCAATTATCTTTTAAAATTGCGTTACCATCCCTTATTAAAATGTCAATTAGAATATCAAGTTGAGATATACTTCCAGCAACTTCAGCTTCAAGAAAAAGCAGATAATCTTCCTTAACTATTTCGAAAAGTTTTGAGATATTTTCGCTTTCGATATCTTTAAATTGACCATTTGTGTTCGAAAGTATTTTTTCAATGTCTTTGTTTGTACTCTTTTCAATTAAGTTGTTAAGGATTTTATAGAATGATCCTTTTTCTTGAAAATTGGTTTGATCAAAGACTTTTGTCAATTTCATATTAATTAGTTTGATTATAGAATTCAAGTATAGTTAAAATCTTTGATAATTTCAATTTGAAAGTTCAGTGGGAGACCCGATTTCAAAAATTTTGATGTGCCGTTTTGATTCCTAAAAGTCTATTTACCTTCAATATTTCATCCTCACACTATTTGAAAAACTACCAGAATCATTCTGTCTTTGATAGGTGATCTGAACTTCATAAGTGTTTGCGCTTTTGAGTTTTTTTGAAGAAAGCATAAAGGTATTGATGCCTTCATTGGCTTTGGATTGTTGCTTTACAAGTACTTTTTCGGATTCAGGATCTCTGATTTCGATGCGGATGTCAGCCGGCTCGATCAAATAGATTTCTATTTCTACTTCATTTTCTTTTTTGTTCGTTATGGCCCTGATATTGTCGCGATCAGTAATAAAGGTTCTAGTCC
>JBEBDG010000293.1:0-3033 GCA_041157165.1 Bacteroidota bacterium | reverse complement strand
AAACACAGGTTTCATGGTTAAAAAAGCACCGTTTGGAGTTAAAAGGGGTAAGTTCAAACGATATTGAAGAGGTCTTGGGGAAACCAGATATTCAACAATTGGCCGACAGAAATCAAGAGTATTACATCTATTTTTTAGAACCTGGTTCACATTGTCAAGACATTAAAAAACCTTCCACAGCACAATCCATTGCCTTTCGTTTTTCTGCCATGGGTTTAGCAACAGAAATTACGTTTCAACAAGGTACACCACAATAAAAAAGAGGACGACGAATCCTCTTTAATTTACTATTTTCCAATCATTTCTTCCAAAGGAATTTTCAAAACCTGTGTCAATTGAAAAATTTTTGTCGCATTAGGATAATGTTTACCAGATTCCCAATAATTGTAAGCGCTTTGACTAACCCCTACAGCCGAGGCTACTTGCTGCTGAGTTAAACGTAAGCCTTGTCGAGACTGAATTAATCGAGTAGAAAATAGATGCTTTGTTTTCATAGTGGTTCATAGGTTTTTTGAATTAATAATAAACCAATATTTCAAATCAGTGAATTATTTCCAAACAAAAAATTTATTTTTTGAAAAAAATATAATTATACTTATCGAAATCCATCCTCCATCGAAAAAAAATTTCTTTCAACGACATATTTTTTCGAAAAATAATAATCCATAATCCTTTGAAAAAATTTACTTATTTTAGTAAGATGAAAAAGAAGCTACTTACCCTGCTTATTATTTTTGCATGTTCTCTTGCTCTTCATGCCCAAACGGATTTGTTCCCCCATCAAAAACAAAAATGGGTTGATTCCGTTTTTTCAACATTAAGTTTGGATCAAAAAATTGGCCAAGTATTAATGCCCCGTGCTAATTCTAACCCAACATATGATACCACCCGACTTTTTTCAATTGTAAGAGATTACCATATTGGGGGCCTTGTCTTTTTTGCTGGATATCCAACTCAGCAAGCTAAAATAGTCAATCTTTTGCAAGCACAATCCAAAGTGCCCTTGTTCATAGGAATGGACTTAGAATGGGGATTAAACATGCGATTGGATTCAACGGTTCGTTATCCATATCAAATGACCCTTGGTGCCATGCAAGGAAATGAATCACTCATTGAAAAAATGGGCTATCAAATTGCCTTGCAATGCAAAAGAATGGGAGTGCATATCAATTATGCTCCGGTTGTAGATATCAATAATAACCCCAACAATCCAGTTATTAATTTCAGATCATTTGGAGAAAACAGAGAGTTGGTAACCCAAAAATCGTTGGCCTACATGCGTGGACTTCAAAAAGGAGGTATCTTAACCTCTGCCAAACATTTTCCCGGACATGGAGATACCAGCACCGATTCCCATTATGATATCCCTGTTTTAGCTCATAACAAAAATAGATTAGATAGTTTAGAGCTTTATCCTTATAAAAAATTGATTGAGAACGGACTCCAAGGCGTAATGGTCGGCCACCTAAATTTACCCGCTTTAGATACTACGGCAAGCTTGGCCTCTACCTTGTCCAAACCCATTGTAAAAGGGTTGTTACGTGATGAACTTCAATTCAAAGGCTTGGTTTTCACAGATGCTATGGACATGAAAGGTGCAACCAAAAATTTTCCTGAAGGAACGGCCAATGTGAAGGCATTTTTAGCTGGAAATGATATTTTAGAAACCTTTGTTGATGTTCCTGCGGCTTTCAATGCCATCAAAAAGGCAATTGTCAACAAAGAAATAACCGAGGAAGAATTGGATTTTCGGGTAAAACGCATCTTACATGCTAAAGCATGGGCAGGACTCGACCAATACAAAGCTATTCAAATAGACCATTTGATAGAAGATTTGAACCCCCTAAATGCCGAATCTTTGAATAAAACGTTAGCAGAAAAAACAATTACCTTGTTAAAAAATCCACAAGGCTTACTTCCTATTCAAAAATTAGACACGCTAAAAATTGCTACGCTTGCCATTGGAAAGCCGAATTATGGAGGCAAATTTCCGACTGCCTTTCAAAAAACCGCCGAAAATTATGTAGAAATGTCCCATTTCTATTTGGATGAGACAAGCAATGATTCAACCATTATTGCGACCGAAAAGGCATTGAATCAATTCAATTTGGTTTTGATGGGAATTCATGGAATCTCTATTCGACCAGCAAATAATTACAATCTAAAAGCAGCTAATAAATCCTTAGTCGATCGATTCGTCAATTCAAAAACAATTGTAATGCATTTTGCAAATGCAATGACACTGACAAAATTTGATAGTCTTCACAAAGCAGCCGCCCTACTAACTACCTACCAAGAGGGAATCTCACAAATGGAAGTTGCAGCAGAAGCTATTTTCGGTGGAATTGGTTTTCAAGGGAAGTTCCCCGTTACGTTAAACGCACAATATAAATTTGGACAAGGGTTTTTAACCAGCAGCTTAGGTCGCCTACGTTATCAACACATTCCTGAAGAAGTGGGCATCAATGGTACTTTTTTGCAGAAAAAAATTGACTCCTTGGCACATTTAGCCATCAATGAAAAAGCCACCCCAGGTATCGTCGTTTGGATTGCCAAAGAAGGAAAAGTAGTTTTCCATAAAGCCTATGGAAAACAAACCTATGAAAGTAAGGAAGCTTTGGAGAAATCATCTATTTATGATTTAGCATCTATTACCAAAATTTCTACTTCGGTTCCCGCTCTTATGAAATGGCAAGACGAAGGCAAGTTTTCTCTTGAACAAAATTGGTCTAATCTGATTCCCGATTTACAGAATTCAAATAAAGCCAACTTAAAATACATTGATATTTTAACCCATCAGGCAAAATTAAAAGCATGGATTCCATTTTGGATGGATTACATCGACAGTTTGGATATGGTGATACACAGTAAAAAATTCCAAGAAAAATATGCTAAAGAATCCTTCGGCATGAATCTTTGGGAAAAATACATCAATAAAACAGCTGGAGAAAATCATATCAAACAATGGATTGCCAAACAACCAAAAATTTGGGAGGAGGTCGTTGATTTAAAAAATGAAGTTACCCGTTGGAA
>JBEBDG010000292.1:0-3058 GCA_041157165.1 Bacteroidota bacterium | reverse complement strand
ATGATAAGCTGATTTCTTTAGAGCAAAAAATGAAAGAGATAAAGGAAATGAAAAAGCAAATCATTGAATTTAAAGATGACGTGCTAAATGATAGGTGCTAGAGATTACCAATTTGAAAAAGATGCAAACACAAACAATGAGCGTTTATCAAATTTGGGCGTGGTTTTTAAACAAAAAAAGAAGTCGAAATGACCTCTTTTTGATTTGTGATCCCTTAATAGGTGGAATATTGCAACCATTTTCTCTATTTAAATCAACCAAACAACACTTTATGTAATTTTGAAGGAGTTTATTACTCATTCCAATGATGAAAAAAAGAGAATCTGCCTGTCAATTCAATTATTACAATTGAATCAAAACAACTTTATCTAAATGGAATACTAACTACTAAAGTCAATCTCTAAAACTCTTTTTCTGCAAATTCACTAGTAGGTAGCTTTGCTTTTTTAGTAGAGGAACGGAAATTATAAGATAGATTAACCAGAATAATATTTTGTTCTTGAATATAATTCGTGCTTGTATAAAAATTTGATCCGCGTGTTGAAATGCTCTGTTCGTTCACTTGCATATTCCCTAAAGCCAAGTTTTGCCATTGGATGGTTAAAGAGAGTTTATTCGCTAACAAACTTTTTTTAATGGAAACATTCGGTTGATAGAATCTAGAATCGATACCTTGAGCCGTATTTTTAGCGGATAGATAAGAAAGGTTAAATTGTGCGGAGGTAGTGGAATTCAATTGATAGCTCAGATTTGAGTTGATGGAATATACAAGTCCAGATGAATTTACTGTAACCGTATTATTAAAAAGGGCTCCATTAATGTTTAGCTGATAGACATTCCCGCCTAAAAATAGCTTCAGTTTTTTTATTGGACTATAGGTTATCCCTACTTCTGAGCCGACTAATATTGCCTTCCCTGCGTTCGTATAGATTCTGTTCAAAATGGTGTCGTTATAGACGCTATTTACTCGGTTTACAATGTTGTCGATGTTTTGGGTATATAAGTTCGCATAGATAGACCCTTTTCTAAAATCTTTGGTAATTCCTGATTCTACAATAGAGATGAATTCTGGCCGGATGGTTGGGTCCCCTTGTTCTAACGTTTCACTATGTTCTCGTTCTGGATAAGGGTTGAGTTCATTGTTTGTGGAGCGCTGAACACGTTTGCTGTAAGCGAATTTAACGCGTAAATCATCTTTTACATTATAAAGTAGGTTAGCAGAAGGGAAAAAATTGCTCAATTCTAGAATTGAATTAATTGTTCCTTTACTCGCAGAAAACTCACGAAATGCATTTTCATACCGTAAACCCGTTGAAAATTCCATTTTTTTATAGGTTCCGCCGTATTGAATAAAAGCACCGTGTATTTTATTCACAACCTGGATTGCTGCTGAAAAATCAGGTTTGAAAATTAGCGTTGTACCGTTCCCAGCTTTTTCAAAGTAATTAAAAATTCCTTTTTGTATTTGGTTTCTAAATTGATACCCTACCGTCATTTTGCCTATCCCAATCGTTTTTTCATAGTCTATTTTAATTCGGTAGGCATCTAATGGATTTTCTCCTGTGTTAAGGGTATATTGAAGGGTATCTGCATAATTATCTGCGCGCAAATTTCGATTTTTAGTGTACCCATCAATCATAGCATATTCATAAAGTCCGGAAATTGTGACCGTTGATTTATTAGGAAATCGATGCATATAATCTAGGTTATATACATTGAATGTCCCCGATTTTAATACTAGATTCGTATTAAAGTAATTACTTCTTCCAAGGATTTTATTTGTACTTAAATCATATTTAACATTATTGTATAAGATGTCGGCTTGTCTGTACTGCTCTCGTTTCCCAATGTAAATTCCAGCAAGGATTTCATCATTTTTTGTAGGTGTAAATAGAACAGAACTTCGTAAGCCCAAGTTTTCTCGCCTTAAACTTCTCTCCCCCTCACTGGGGAAACTGGTAAAAATGTTATTAATCGTCGTGTTTACATTGCCTTCACGTCTTCCTGCAATATCATTTTTTAAGTAATTTAAAGAGGCAGAAATGTCCCATTTGTTTTTTTGGTAAATCGAGCTAATGTCCAAGCCCTGCCTAATTGGTTCAGATTCGTTTTCATATTCTTTTATTCGAGGAAGTCCATATTGGACATTTGTGGTAAGTGACCACCCTTCATTAGTCCCTTTTTTAGTGGTGATATTAATAATTCCAGCTTTCCCATCTGCATCGTATTTCGCGGACGGCGCCGTGATTAATTCTATGTTTTCGATCGTATTTGCTGAAATTTGAGACAGAATCGTAGCTGCATCCACTTGCGTAGGTTTCCCATTGATAAGAATTAAAAAACCTTTTGATCCTCGCATTGACAATTCGCCCTCCGCATTTACCATAATCGATGGAATGTTTTTAAGAACATCAATGGCTGATCCTCCTTTAGCCACTTCGAATTGATCTGCTTTAAAAACTTGCTTTTCCAACGTGGCAATTACCTTGGGTTTTTCACTAGAAATGGTGACCGATTCCAAGGTTTGATTTAAAGGAGACAAGAAAATGTCACCCACGTTTAAGGGGCTATTTGATCTGCCCACAAATAATTTAAGAATTTTGGTTTGGTAACCGATGTATTGAATTTTGAACTCATAATCACCTTCCAATACCTCACTGAACTCAAAATTGCCTTTCTGGTCTGCAATGGAGCCTTTCGCGTGGAAAGCCTGATTGTTGGATTCTAATCGGATGGTTGCAAAAGGTAAAATTTCGAAACTAAGAGAGTCTACTATTCTGCCTTTAAGTTGATAACTACTTTGGGAAAAACCACTAAAACAGACTAAAACTAATAGGAATTTATAAATTAAAGATAATCTCATCTAGTGTAGATTTTATAACTCCTAAAGTTACAGAATCTACATCTAGAATTTTCTTTTTTGTATTTTCTTCTTCAAAGACAAATTCGAAAGGCTTTAAGTATATTAATAATATTTCCCCTCACTTGTTATGTCAGCGTCACTAAAAAAGTGATGTTAGAAATGAAAAAGATGCAACCACAAATAATATCCGTTTAA
>JBEBDG010000291.1:0-3064 GCA_041157165.1 Bacteroidota bacterium | reverse complement strand
TATAACTTTAAAATTGGAAGATATTTTATCATGAATGTTCCGGGGCTTCCTGCATTTAAATGGAAACAATTTATTTCGAAATATAAATTAGATCAAAACGAAGTGCATGTAAGTATCCCAGTAGAGGGAAACATTCGGACCTTATTTGATGCCTATACAAATCCAGTATTTCATTTGATTAATCAGAAGACTGAATTGAAGGCAAAAAATATTAGTCCAGTAAGTATTAGGCGATGGTTTGAAACAAGTAGGAAATAGTTTAAATTTTAGAACGATGGATCCATTTAGTGATTATTTAAATACGTTGACTATTTTTTTTAGTTTCACATTTGGGATTCAATTTGCATTAAAAAATCATGGGGTATTGTGCCTTAAAATAATTTCCATTCAATTTTTTTTAATTGCCTTTTTATTAATAGCTGTTATTTTTTTAAATCCTACCTTACTTTATAAATATCCACATTTTTTTCGAGTGGCTTCGCCGCTCGTTTATACTTTATCGCCTACTGCTTTTTTATTTCATTATTATTTTCTTCGCCCTGAGAAACGATTTAATTATTATTTCTTATTAATTTATTTACCTTTCATTATTCAGATTGCAGAAAATTTTAAATTTTATTTATTGCCCGCCGAATTTAAGTTAAAGGAAATTCAGTTGTTTTTTCAAAATCGAAATTTTTTTTATCACAGTTCTCAATATGTGTGGTTTCCTCCCATGGTACATACATACCTTAAAATTATTCAATACATTGTATTTGGGTTTTTTATGGGACTTGACATCTATCTATTTTCCTCTGGTCAATTAAGTATTAAACCTATGAAAGGATCATTGGTGAAAGCTTGGCTAATTGGTAATTTTCTCTTTAGATTATGCACTATTTTATTTTTAATTTATGCGTATATTTTTCATTTTTCTCCTTCTTCTTCAACAAATGGTATTGAATTTGTACTAATTTTAGAAGTAATTTTTATTCTTCTGTTTTTAATGTTTAATCCATCCTTATTAGATGGTCATTATTTTCAAGAATATCTGTTAGGGAATATTACAAAAGGTAAATCAATTGTTCAAAATCGAGATATACTTACAAAAAAAGTTTTTGAGACCCATAGAACGGAGCAAATGCAAATTCTTGAAGCAATTGAAAGGTATTTCGAAAAATCTACAGATTATTTAAATATTGATTTTTCAGTTGAAAAATTAGCTAAAGAGATCAATGTTCCTCAACGATTTGTTTCTTTTTCAGTAAAGCAAATAGAAGGAATGGCGGTAAAAGATTTTATCAATCAAAAAAGGATTGAACACCTTAAGGAACTTTATCAAAACGACTCCAAGGTCCAAAAATACTCATTCGATTACATGGCAGAGTTAATCGGATTTAAATCTCGTCAATCTTTATATTCAGCCATCTCTAAATTTTATCATTGTACTCCCAAAGAATTATTTGAGGGTTTACAAAATAAATCTAACTCATAAATTACTATTTCATTAAATTTTTTTCAATTCAATATGCAACATTGTTGCATATTGAAATTTTTCCTATTAGTTTTGCAACATTATTGCAAATAAATGAAAAAGTTAGCGATTTTAATTCTTTTATTTTTTATGTTATCATGTTCTCGCCACGATACGGATGTGCATGATGATAATGAAGGCATAACGACCGTTCAATTAACGTTTACTCCGACCTCCGGCAATGCAAAAGAACAAGTATTTGAATGGAAAGATGGAGCGGGGGAACTCATTGAATTAAATAAAAATGCGGAATACGATTTGTCGGTATCCTTTTTAAATGAATCGGGCTTAAAAACAGTAGATTTAACCGAAGAGGTTAAGCAAGAATCAGATGCTCATTTAGTTGTTTTAAAACCTACTCCACAAGATCTTTTTTCTGTTTTATCGACTGATAAAGATTCAAAAGGCAGAAAATTGGGATTAAAAAATAAGATAAAATTCAAAAATGCATCTCTGTCGGGAGGATTGAGAGTTATTCTATTGCATCAGCCACCAGTAAGTGGTAAAGAAGTAAAAGATGGGACCAATGAATCTATTGGTTCAACGGATATTGATGTGAATTTTTCATTAGTAGTAAAATGATAGGAAAGAGAATTGTACGTTGGTTGCCTTTGGAACGCATTGGATTTTATCTATCCATTTTATGTGCAATTCATTGTCTTTCATTGCCTATTTTTTTATTTTTTGCACCTTATATTGTATCCACTTTTGCTTTCAATGAAGTGGTAGAATGGTCATTGGTAATTTCAAGTTTTTTGATGGCCACTATATTATTATACAAGGATTTTAAAAAACACAGACAATTTCAACCGCTTCTATTATTGGGAGCTGCCGTTTTTTCAAAATTTGTTGAAATTTTACTTGGTACTCGTTCAATTAATTGGGTTTTTGGACTTTTGCTAGGCATTTTTGTAGCCTTGGCTTATTGGTACAATTACAAACATAAATCAACCTGTCGTTGTAAAGTCGCTTAATGATAGGCAATTTCTTCGCCATTTTGTATCTTTACTAATTGTTTACCTAACAATTATTTTTGTGAGTAGTTTTAACCCTTCTATTTTTGAACCAGTGATTGGACTTGAGATCCATGCCCAATTACAGACTAATTCAAAAATTTTTGCAAGTGATCCAGTTTTATTTGGTCAAGAGGCCAATACATTAATTTCTCCCATTACCTTGGGGCATCCAGGAACTTTACCCAAACTAAATAAAAATGTAGTCAATTATGCTATAAAAATGGGATTGGCTATTGGTTCTGAGATATCTTCCAAACAGTACTTTGATCGAAAAAATTATTTTTATCCTGATCTTCCTAAAGGGTATCAAATTACACAGGACAAGACACCAATTTGTATGGGTGGTTCTGTTCGTGTTCGATTGAAATCGGGATTTAAGGATATTTCTTTTCATCATATTCATTTGGAGGAAGATGCAGGAAAATCCATACATGAAGGAGACAATCCATATAGTTTTATCGATTATAATCGAGCAGGTACTGCTTTAATTGAAATGGTTACCGATCCAACAATTCATTCAGCTGAGGAAGCCTTT
>JBEBDG010000290.1:0-3077 GCA_041157165.1 Bacteroidota bacterium | reverse complement strand
ATCAACCTAAGCAAGATTTTGTATTAAATAATCCAATTTATTCGGGTAAAATCTTAGTAGGAGGTAAAAATTTTGGTTCGGGCTCTTCGAGGGAACATGCAGCTTGGGCAATCTACGATTATGGCTTCCGTTGTGTAGTTTCTAGCTTTTTTGCTGATATTTTCAGAAATAACTCTATTAATGTGGGAATTTTACCCGTTCAGGTAAGTGCTGAATTTTTACATGAAATATTTGAGGCTATTGAAAGAGATCCGAAAACAGAACTTGAAGTAAATTTGCCTGAGCAAAGAATCACTATTTTATCTACAGGTTCTTCAGAATCATTTGCTATTAATGGGTATAAAAAGCATAATTTGTTAAATGGTTTCGACGATATTGATTATTTACAATCAATGAAATCTGAAATTGAAACATTCGCAGCAAATAGATAAATCTTTGAAAAGATATTTAGAAATAATGGATACGACACTCCGGGATGGTGAACAAACCAGTGGAGTGTCTTTTTCTGCCTCAGAGAAATTACACATTGCCCAATTACTGTTAACAGAATTAAAAGTTGATCGAATTGAGGTCGCTTCTGCACGTGTATCTCAAGGAGAATTCGATGCTGTGAAAAAAATTACCGAATGGGCAGTTCAGCATGACTTTTTAGATAAAATTGAAGTATTAACCTTTGTGGATGGAAATACTTCTGTGGATTGGATGGAAAAGGCTGGGGCTAAAGTAATGAATCTTTTAACCAAAGGTTCTTTCAATCACCTTAAGCATCAATTAAAAAAAACACCAGAACAACACTTTTCAGAAGTAGCTTCAACAATCGCCTTGGCCAAAAGAAAGGGAATGACTGTTAATGTCTACCTAGAAGATTGGTCTAATGGAATGCGCAATAGTAAAGAATATGTGTATCAGTTTTTAGACTTTTTAAGTACACAACCAATTAAACGAGTTCTTTTACCTGATACCTTGGGAATTTTAATACCATCAGAAGTAAATGAATTTATTACTGATTTAGTGAATCGTTACCCATCTACACATTTTGATTTTCATGCGCACAATGATTATGACCTAGGTACAGCAAATGCTTTAGAAGCTGTAAAGGCTGGAGCTCATGGTTTACACTTAACGGTCAATGGTATGGGAGAGCGAGCAGGTAATGCTCCTTTGGCATCGGTGATAGCAGTTTTAAATGATTTCCAGCAAAATATTGAAACATCAGTTGTTGAAAAATCTTTATTTTCTGTAAGTAAATTGGTTGAAACTTTTACTGGTTTTAGAATTCCTGTAAATAAACCTGTTGTTGGTGAAAATGTTTTTACTCAGACTGCTGGTATTCATGCTGATGGAGATAAAAAGAATAATTTATATTACAACGATTTAATGCCTGAGCGTTTTGGAAGAACGAGAAAATATGCGCTTGGAAAAATGAGTGGTAAGGCAAATATTGAAAATAATCTTACCTCATTGGGAATTCATTTATCAGATGAAGAGCTTAAAAAAGTAACTCAACGCATCATAGAATTAGGCGATAAAAAAGAAGTTGTTACACAAGACGATCTTCCCTATATAATTTCCGATGTTTTAGACTCAAATACAATAGAAGAGAAAGTACAAATCATAAATTATGTACTTACACATTCAAAAGATTTGCGTCCATCCGTGACTTTAAGAATTTCAATTCTAGGAGAAGAGTTTGAAGAACATGCCCAAGGTGATGGTCAATATGATGCTTTCATGAAAGCTTTAGATATAATTTTTAAAAAGAATGGTAAAAATATACCTCAATTAAAAGATTATGCTGTTCGTATTCCACCTGGTGGAGATACAGATGCTTTGTGTGAAACAATTATTACTTGGGATAATGGTGAAAAGGAGTTTATTACAAGAGGTTTAGATTCTGACCAAACCGTATCTGCAATAAAAGCGACTCAAAAAATGTTAAATTTGATTTAAAATAAAATGGCAAAAAAACACATTCTGATTGTTCCAGGAGATGGTATTGGACAAGAAGTTACCGAAGTAGGAAAAAAAGTATTAGATAAAATTGCAGCTAAATTCAATCATGAATTTACATACGATGAGGCATTGATTGGTCATGTTGCTATTGAGGCAACCGGTAATCCTCTTCCAGATGAGACCTTAGAAAAAATGAAAAATTCTGATGCCGTTTTGTTTGGTGCTGTTGGACATCCAAAGTACGACAATGACCCTACTGCTAAAGTTCGTCCTGAACAAGGTTTATTGAAAATGCGAAAAGAACTTGGTTTATATGCCAATTTGCGTCCAATTAAATTATTCGATGAACTTTTAGGGGCTTCTTCAATTAAACCTGAAATTTTAAAAGGTGCCGATATATTATTTTTTCGTGAATTGACCGGTGACATTTATTTTGGAGAAAAGGGTAGGAAAAATAATGGTGATACTGCTTTTGATGTGGCAGAGTATTCTCGTTATGAGGTTCAGCGTATCGGTAGAAAAGCGTTTGAAGCAGCTAGAACACGTAGAAAAAAATTAGTTTCTGTTGATAAAGCCAATGTGTTAGAATCATCACGTCTTTGGAGAGAAGAAATTCAAAAATTAGCATTAGAATATCCTGATGTTGAAGTTGAATATCAATTTGTAGATGCTACTGCTATGATTTTAATAAAGGATCCAAAGCGTTTTGATGTTGTAGTGACGGCTAATTTATTTGGAGATATTTTAACAGATGAAGCATCACAAATTGCAGGCTCGATGGGTATGTTGGCTTCCGCATCAATTGGTGATGGAACAGGTGTTTATGAACCAATTCATGGTTCTGCTCATGATATTACGGGCAAGGGCGTTGCCAATCCTATGGCATCTGTATTATCAGCAGCTTTGTTATTGGATATTTCATTTGGACTCAAAGAAGAATCTTTAGCTATTATCAATGCCGTTGATCAAGTTTTGAAAAAAGGTTTCCGAACACATGACATTGCAGATTCTTCAACTCCTAAAAATATGATTTTGGGAACAGATGCTATTGGAGAGGAGATTTTAAAAATGATATAATAATTAAATTTTTGTAAATTAAAGTCCCATGTAAATGGGACTTTTTT
>JBEBDG010000289.1:0-3098 GCA_041157165.1 Bacteroidota bacterium | reverse complement strand
TCATATTGGTCAACATGGTCACCATAAAACAGCAGTTATTTTGGCTTTAAGAGCAGTTCAGCGAATGAAAGGAATTCAAAAACCTATTATTATAGCAGGTAGCCCAAGTACATTAGAGGCTAAACCTTTGATTTTTTCAGAATTACCTGGTTTTCCGGAAACCAAAATAAAAGAAAATGTACCATTTTTTACCTTGAATAGGGCATTTCGATTCAAAGAAAATGATAAGTTAAGTTATAAAATTGTTGCAGATTGGGTAATTTCAGCCTATAAATCACAAGGTGCGATCCAAGAAAATGCAATTCATAAGGCAGATTTAGAGGTATATCGTTATTTTGATATCAATGATTCAGCTGGTATCCAAAAAGTAGAAAATTTATTTCATGATTTGGCTAAATCTGGATTTGCAGCACCTTAATGAATGATTGATTTTAATAAAGAGACATAATGCTCGTTGATCCTATAGGAAACAAAACGCTTGTCCGATTCGGAACTTTTTCTTTCGATTAAATTATCTCCACCATATTTAATTTGAAATTTCGAATTAATGTTTTTGATGAATTGATTTCTTTGGTTTTTCTGAATGTCAATATTCTTTTTGGATATATCTAAGAATTGATTCAATTCATCAGTACTTAATCCCGATTCATTGTGGATTAAAATTTTTAAAATATTCAGTTCATTTTCATTGAAAATGGTATTTTCTTTTTTTCTGTATAAGTTACTTACATATAAATAACCAATTATCAAGAATGCAATTAAGATCCCAAACCATGTGCTTTTTGATTGAAAGTATGAGTGTTCTAAAAACGAATCTTCAATTGGTTTGAAATGTTCCCAAAACTGATTCATGGAAAGTTTTACCACTTGGTACTTTTCATGTGGATTCATGTCTTTTGGATTGTACACATAAAGACTATCTTTTTCCTGAATTAATTCATTTCCATTACCTAGAAATCGATTACTAAGATCATTAATGGAAACTTTGTTAGTTAAAGGATCAACTAGTATAACACCTTCCTTACCATTAAATGCGAATTTATTCGCTATCCAACAGGCTCTTTCAATTGAATTATTATAATTTGAAAAAAGAGCTTTATTTACCTTACCTTTCTCTTCCCATTTTTTAGTTTTGAAATCAAAAAAATAAAGAAATTGATCATTTCCTCCCTCTGCGATTTTTTCCGGTTTAATGAAATTAAAAGTCCAAATGCCATCATTTTGATCATCGTATCCACAAACATCATAAGCAATGGCATCGGGTGCATCATTTGAATATTTATAGATATCCCAGCCTTTATTTTTTTCATCAAAAAAAGTTAATGTATTGTTGTAATGCCAAAAACCATAACCTCCAATGCTGAAGAGTGTATCTTTTCGAACGAACTGATAGGCGAAGAAATTAAATCCTTTGAAAGAAGAATTATCTAATCTTTTTAACTGATAAGTCTTATCATTTTTTATAAGTTCGTAAACCAGGCTAGTACCTTTTAAACTTATGATGACTCTATTTTTAATTTTAAATTCTTTAATGACAAAATAATGACTATCCAAAGAGGTAATTTCAGGATGTTGAGAACTTAGGTTGCCAATAAAGTCAAATCCTCTCGATGTTATATTTTCCTTAAAAACCTGATTCGTTTTTAAATCTATTTTGATCAATAATTTTCTATCATGATTAAACCATTTAAGTTCAAATGTATTTGCCTTAGAAATATGTGCAGCAAAAGATAAATGGATAAGTAAGAATATAAATATAATTCCAGAATAGAATTGTTTCATATATAAAATGAAATGAATTTTAAATAGGTATGAAAGAGGATTTAAAATGAGGCTTTAAATTAAATTTAATTATTTGTTCGAATTAATTTGTCAAAAAATAAGTGAAAATATGTTAAATACCTATTTTCACTTATTTTAAAAAGGTTGAATTAGGTAATCATTTTGTTTAAAATACTTTTAATTTGTCCAATTAATTATGGTTTTGTGCCATTTTTGAAATATTTAAAAAGTAATTTTCATATCTTGATTTTATTTTTAAGTTTTTAACGTGTTTTATGGAAGTTCATCATCCCCATCACATCCCTAAGAAAATCAAAGAGTATATTACAGAATTCATTATGCTCTTTGCAGCAGTTACCCTCGGATTTGTAGCAGAGAATTTAAGAGAGCATCAAATAGAAAATCAAAGAGCAAAAGAGTATTTGGAATTGTTCCGAACCGAAGTGGTACGAAATGATCGAACGATCGATAGCCTCTTGAAAGTAGGAATGCCTACCTTGCAAGTAAATGAACGACTAGCCATTCGATTACTCATGCAAGAAAATGTAAGTCCGAAAGAAATTGCAGATTCCTTAAGCATGTACATGTATCGCTTTTCAAACGACAAACGAATCTTTGAATTAATGAAAAATTCAGGCTCCTTGCGCTTGATAAAAGACAAAAGCTTAGTTGAGGAAATTACCGCCTATGAAGTTGAGGCGGATATGGCCGAATTTAGGGCCTTTGATCAAGAAACATCCCAATGGAAAGTATTCTTTGAGTTCATCGATAATAATTTTCCAGGCGAATTAATGTTACTTTGGTTGGCAAGTCCACAAAATGAAAGCATCTCCCATGTGAATCCTGAATTTCCAAAAATAAAACAGGCCATAACGCCTGATTTACAAGTAAAGGTTCGGAATTTGAAATTAGATGCTGATTTTAAAAGGCGTTTCGGAAATTTTCTTTTCCAAAAACAAGCTTTGGCAAAACTTAGTTTTGCCAATTATAAGCGGGTCCGAAAAAAAACAATTCCCCTTGTTCAACATATTGATTCTTATTTAGAAAATAATTAATTCTTCTCTATGAAAACCTTGTTAAAATATTTCTTTCTGTTAGGAATTGTTCTCCTATGTTCAAATTCTTCCTTTGCACAGAATTTTCAAACCCTTGATTCTTACCTGCAAAAAGAGGTTCAGACTAAAAAATTGATGGGCGTACATGGTCTTGTCTTTCATAAAAACAAAATAGTTTTTGATAAATTTTATGGTAAAAGAGATGTAGAAAATAATATTTCCATGAACGGTAAAGAAATTTATTATCTACAATCGATGTCG
>JBEBDG010000288.1:0-3120 GCA_041157165.1 Bacteroidota bacterium | reverse complement strand
CTTAACAGAAATTGAAAAGGGATTGGAGAAGAACTCATTGTTTTTAACCCCTCATATTTTAACTCCTTATCCAGACGACTATCGCCCCCAAGAGCGTGATTTGTTGAATACTGGTTTATACAACTTAGGATTTTTAGGAACAAAAAGAAGTGCAAATACCGATTCGTTTTTGAAATGGTGGGGAGAAAGGCTCTATGAATATTGCTATATTGATTTGGCAAATGGCATGTTTGTAGACCAAAACTGGGTCAATTTTGCTCCAATTTATTATGAAGACGTTTTTGTAAGTCGTCACCTCGGACTCAACATGGCCTATTGGAACTTACATGAACGGAGTTTAAATATTGAGGGAAATGGTTTGTTGGTGAATGATCAATTTCCATTGATATTTTTCCACTTTTCAGGATACGATCCTAGCAGTCCAACAGAAATTTCGAAATACCAAAATAGGTATAGTTTTTTAGACAAGGCAGACGTTGCTTCTGTGTTTGATTATTATGCACAATTGTTAATTAAAAATGGACATGCTTCCTACAAAAAATACAATTGCTATTACATTAAACCGGAGGCAATCATTCCACGAAAAAAATATTTAAGAGTACGAAAATACCTAAGTTTGCCCTTTAGGTGGGTTGTTGATTTTATAAACAACGTCAAACTTTAAGGATTTTTGAACCATTCTGCATATTGCACGTAATTCATTGCCGTGCGCATGAATACTTCAGAGGCTTCAAGGCTTACCTCTTTTAAAAATTTTGCGGGATTTCCCGCATAAATACTTCCTTTGGGCACTCTTGTCCCTTGGGTTACAATAGCGCCTGCTGCAATGATGCTGCCACTTTCAATGTAGGCATTGTCCATTACAATCGCTCCCATGCCAATTAAAACATTGTCTTCTATGGTGCAACCATGTACTATGGCATTGTGGGCAATGGATACATAGTTGCCGATAAGGGTTGTTGTTTTTTGGTAAGTGCAATGGATGATTGCGCCATCTTGAATATTGGAATAATTTCCAATGGTGATTTTATTGACGTCTCCTCGAACAACAGCATTGAACCAAACTGTGCAATGTTCTCCTAATTGTACATTTCCTACGATTGTGGCGTTGGGCGCTACCCAACATGTATCATCAAATGTAGGCGAAATGCCTTTAACAGGTAATATTAGTGCCATTTTATTGAGGCCAAAGGCCTTGAAGTTTCATTACTTTTTCAATTACATCTCTTACGGCTCCTTCCCCACCCTTAAATGGTGAAACATATTTGACCACAGATTGAATCTCTGGAATGGCATCTGCCGGACAGGTACTCAAAAGGTTCGGTCGAGATAAGATTTTTAAATCTGCCACATCATCGCCCATGTATAAAATCTGGTGTTCTTCAATGCCAACTTTCTCAAGCCATTCCAAATACGTTTCGAGTTTATCTTTTCCGCCCAAACCATAATAGATGTGTTGAAAACGCAAATTTTCCAATCGTTTTTTTACACCTGCATGACCGCCACCCGTTATAACACACATTTCATAATTGGCAGCTCGTGCTTTTTCCAAGGCGTAGCCATCGCGGATATAAAAGGTTCTGAAATGTTCACCTGTTTCTAATACATGTACCTGACCATTGGTCATGACCCCATCTATATCAAAAACAAAGGCTTTTATATGATTAAAGTAAGATAATACGTTATGCATAAAAGGATGTTTCCCTCAAATATCTTAATTTTTTATGTATTTTTACTTGAATTGTGTGATAGCTTTTTCCATGCGAATCTTTAAAAGTAAATTTTTGTGGGTATTTCTATTTGTTTTTGCTGAAAAATTGCAAGCGCAAGTTTTCACTAGTCCAGATAAATTTCCACAGGAAGTAAAGTCTTGGATGATGGAATCCAAATTTCGAGACGCTTTTGTAGTAGCTGACCGATGGTTGGAGTTTCGAAAAAAGAATAACCTAAGCTCCGAAGAAATGGCACAATTTGATGCCATTTTGAAAGAAATGCCATCAAAGGGATTCAAATCAGGAGAAATTGCTTATTATTTTGTTCGATGCTTCATGCAATTTGATCAATTTCCTCGGGAGAGAAATGAATTGATGCAAGTTTGGCAACAATTAGTACAAAAGAAAGATCCAAAATCCGCCTTGGAATTGGTCCGACAATTGGAGACTTGGCAATATGATTACAGCATTCCGGGACTTGGATCAGTAGGTTTAAAAATCAAAGGAAAGATTCATTTCGAATGGCCAAAATTTACATTTGAACAACCAAGAATAATTTATCAATCCGGAGCAGACAGCTGTGTTTTAAACGCTGATTGCTTCGAATGGGAGGTGTTAGAGAAAAAGGGACATGGACAAGCTTCTCAAATAGATGCAAAGTTAATGGGCATTCCTAATGCAACATGGAAACTAACTTCTTTTGATATTATTCCTCGCTCGGGTATAATTGAAGCAAAGGAATCTTTTTGGGAAGAAGAAAAAGAAAAAATTGCAGGGGAAGGTAAATTAAACATTAAAATTAAAGCTGGTGCCAGCTATTTTCCATTTGATTTTAAAGCAAGCAATGCGCTAGAAAAACCTTTATCAGACTTGAATTGGCTGGCAAATGGTCGACTTTGGATTTCGAATGAGAAAAGGGGTTTATTAGGACAAGTAAACCAAAAAGCAAGCCTTTTGATTCTTGAAAATGGAAGAAATATAGCATCTGTCTTATCCGACCTTATTTGGGTATTGCCAGATCGTTCGGTTCAAATACCGGAAGGAAGTTTTAAGGGAATGTTAGGAAAAAACGATTCGTTGATTCATTCTAGACTTAAAATCTCATGGAAACCAGAATCACAAACTTTACATCTCAATAAATTACCAGGAATATCTTCTTCCTCTTTGTTTTTTGAGGATTCGTTTCATCAACTTCGGATTTCAGCAGATTTAGCTATTTTAAATCTACCGACCAAAAAAATTGATTTTTTTCGTGTTTCAGGAAAAGAAGAATCACCCGCTTGGGTAGAATCGTATGATTTTTTTGAACCAGGACGTATTTCCAAAACCATGGGAATCATGACCTATGATCCCATGCGAATTTTGTATAATTATTTAAGAGAGCAAAAAACAACAGCTGCGTTTTTAT
>JBEBDG010000287.1:0-3144 GCA_041157165.1 Bacteroidota bacterium | reverse complement strand
ATTATTTAAGCCAGGAATTGTATCGTTTAATAACTTAGTAACATACTGTCTGAATATGTATAATTTTCTTTCAAAATCGATATCTGTTTTACAAGACTCAGGTCTTTCAATAAATAATTGTTGAATGGAAGGTTCTGCGTTACCTGAATCTGCTCCTTGTATGTCTCCGTTATCAACGGGTACAATTCTATATCCCAAAATTCGTAATCCTAATTTTTTAGATTTACGTTCAATTACTTCCTTACATTCTTTAATTAATAATTCATCTTTTGGAAAAAAAACCATACCAACGCCGTAGTTACCTAAGGCAGGCAGTGTGAATTCTAATTTAGATGTCTCCTCTATGAAAAATTCATGTGGTAATTGTAATAATACTCCAGCACCGTCACCAGAATTAGGATCGCACCCACAAGCTCCACGATGATCCATACGAATCAACATTTTTATGGAATCTTCTACGATTCGGTGAGATTTAATACCTTTTAAACTTGCAACAAAACCTATTCCACAAGCATCATGTTCAAATTCTTTCCGGTATAAACCATTTTCTGAATTCATCTTCATCATCTAAATTATAATTATTCTAATAATAAAATTAAATATTGCGACAATATAAAATCTTTTAAAACGTATGTTTTTAAAGATAAAATCTACTAATTTCAAATTTAACCAAAAATTAATTTGGCAAAATACTATTTAATCAAAATATTCTTTTGAATTTGAAATTTCAAAAAACAAGCATAAATAATCTAAAAAGAATACAATTTTAATCAATAATCTTCTGAATAATCTTCACTTGAAAACTCATCATTTTCTTCATCAGCACCAAAATCATTCTCTAAATCATTTAAATAAATAGCGTCCACACCCTCTTGAACGGTATTCATTAAGGTTAAACCATCAATATTTGCAGCATCTAAACGTTCAATAATTTCATCTTTTTTATTTACGACTACGAAAAGACCATTTTCATTTATACATATTTTAGTGCCTTTTCTTATTGCAGATACACCATATCCATCCAAGGTGTCTACTTTGGACATATTGATGATTATATTGCTGTATTCTTTCTTGAATAATAGTCTTACTAGATTTTCTAGTTCTTCATAATTTTCCTGAATGAGTAGATTTGAATTCCATTCAATTAAAGCATAGCTTTCATTTTGCTCCAATTGAAACAATTGATTACTTGACATCGCTTAGAAATTTTAATGTGTTGTTATATATTCTTGAATTAATTTCATCTTGTGGAAATCTTTCAAATTTTTTTCCTGTGATTTCTTCAAATAATAAAATATACCTTTCAGAAATTTCATTAATAAATGAATCAGGCATTTCTGGTATAGTTTGACCTTCTTTACCTTGAAAATTATTAGAAATTAACCACTCCCTAACAAATTCTTTGGATAATTGTTTTTGCGGCAAATTATTATCCAATAATTCTTGATAGGTATTTAAATAAAAATATCTTGATGAATCAGGTGTGTGAATTTCATCCATTAGCATGATTTCACCATTAACAATACCAAATTCATACTTTGTATCAACTAATATGAGTCCTCTTTCACGAGCCATTGATTGTCCACGTTCAAATAATTTTTTTGTTATAGAACACAATTGATCCATTATGTCTTTGTCAACAATACCTTCTGAAATAATATCATTAACAGAAATATCTTGGTCGTGACCCTCTGAGGCCTTTGTAGTTGGAGTAATAATTGGGATTGGCAATTGCTGATTTTCTTTTAGTCCTTCAGGTAAAGAAACCCCACAAATTTGCCTTTTTCCACTTTTATATTCTCTAGCTAAATGACCTGCAACATATCCTCTAATAACCATTTCTATTGGTATTGGTTCACATTTTACTCCAAATGCAACATTTGGGTCAGGATTTGCTAACAACCAATTGGGTACAATATCTTCAGTCGATTGGAGAAAATATGAAGCGATTTGATTTAAAACTTGACCCTTGAATGGTATGGATTTAGGTAAAATAACATCAAATGCTGAAATTCTATTGCTAGTAATCATTAACAAATTATTTTCTCCTATTCCATAAACATCTCTAACCTTTCCTTTGTAGAAGGAAGTTTGATTAGGGAATTCAAATTGATCTATTGAACTATTCATATTTTATGTATTTTTCTTTATTCTTCATTAAATTCAATAAATCTAATGCCTCATTTGTGTCAAATTGTTTTGTTTCATTTGATGCAAATGAAATTTTTGAATTATTACTAATTTTTTGCCTACTCGCAATGATTTCATACCAGGCAACTAATGTATCGGA
Source organism: Bacteroidota bacterium (assembly GCA_041157165.1). Classification (GTDB taxonomy): domain Bacteria; phylum Bacteroidota; class Bacteroidia; order Cytophagales; family Spirosomataceae; genus Sandaracinomonas. The sequence continues at coordinate 854 of JBEBDG010000287.1, read as the reverse complement.
TTGAAATTTAGAAATATCTGACTTTAAGTACTCAAGTGAATTGTTTTTTTTCCCATTTTCAAATAAAAGTAATGCTTGAAGGACCTTATTTTTCACTAATTCGTTATCAAAATAGCCTTTATTGCTCTTTAAATCAATCAATTTGATTTGATTGTGAATTTGATAATTATTAAAAATATTTTTACTCTCCAATTCCATTAAACTTTTTTTCGCTGAATCAAATTTTTTGAATCGTAATGCAAATTTAATGTTAATCAATTTTTGATTATAAACACTCGAACTATCCGAAATGAATAATTGAATAATTAATAGAATTGAATGAAAAATGGTGACAAACAAAACTTAATTTTTAATAATTTTTCTAACTAATAAAATATCCAAGGCGATTAGAAATATTGTCAAAATTAATAAATAAATACGCAGTTTGGAAATTATATAAAGATTAAAATAACTAGATATTTTTTTGAAAAAAGTATAATTATCAATATTACTTTCTTTAGTTGATTGTAATAAGAATACCATTTTCTCTGGAGGTAAATTAAATTTTAGTTTTGGTAATTTTTTAATTTCAAATCGATTCAAATAATTGAAAATATTCTTTCTATCCAATTTTGGTATAATTAGATAATTTCCAAATACATTCGAAAAGGAAAATCCTATTTTATCTACTTCAGGGTGAGTATTTAAATATTCGGAAAGTTTTTTGACAATATCTTGTTGAGGCAAATTTATAGATTGACTTGTTAAGGATATATAAATATCAGATTTGCCAAAATTGGTTTGATTTTGTTCTTGTAAATTAAATAATATCAAAAGAAGACAAAAAATAACCACTCGAATGAAAACATTTACCA
>JBEBDG010000286.1:0-3146 GCA_041157165.1 Bacteroidota bacterium | reverse complement strand
TTATATCAATGTACGAATACGTACCATATTTATCATTTTTAACCAGCGGCATTGGGCTATTATTCATCCTTTACCTTTTAATTCGATTCAGTAAGTATTCCAAAACATATTGGTTAATTGGAATTATATTTTCGGTGAGTTACATGGAATTTTATATTTATGGCCTTACCTCAAAGCATATTTACCAAATGCTTTTTCTCTTTCGTTCCTCAAATATTTTCAGAGCATTTTTACCTATTCTTCTGTTTTTCTATATCAGAGGGATGCTTTCCCCAAACCAACAAATTAAACCGATAGATTATTTACATTTTATTTTCCCCTTTTTGGTTATCATTGGTTTATTGCCAGATTTAATGCTGAGTGACACCGAAAAAACAACTATTTTAGATAATTACTATAAGCATAATAATTTTTTGCTCATGCGGAAAGCAGGCTTAATACCTCCTGGTATCCTTCAGCCCGTCTCAATCGTATTAGGAATCATATATGGTTCATTATCTTTTGGAATGATTTACTATACACAAAAAAATGCTGGAAATTCCTTTACATATTTTAATAAACAAACTCTTTTATGGCTTAAACTATTGAGTTTATCCATCTTCCTTTATTTTGGATTACAACTGTACCAAAATTTGAATTTATTCGTGAATCATACTTTTAATCCACCTTCACAAATAATTAAATGTTTGGTAGGCCTTTTATTGTTTTCTTACTTTATTGGCACCCCTAATGTTCAAGAAAATATGGACGGATGTATTGTTCCTTCAGATGAAACTAATAGCAACGACATCCCGACTATTTCAGAGATTTATCCGTCATTGCTTCAAAATTTTAGAGACGATGAAAATGGAAATGAAATTACTAAGAAAATAATAGACTCAAAATGCTATTTAAATGATTCAAGTGATTTACAATCTATAGCAAAAATCGTTGATCTTTCTCCTCAAAAATTATCTAATCAAATAAAAAAATATACAGGTCTTTCATTCACCGAATATATCAATCGATTGAAAATCTATCACTTTTTAACCCATTTTAATCAATACAATCATTACACATTAGAGGCAAACATTTACCAAAGTGGATTCAAAAATCGCTCAACTTTTTATGCTGCCTTTAAAAAATATGTCGGGATTAATCCTAGTTTTTATTTGAAAGAGCTTTCTAAAAATTAAGCTTTAATTTCCTTTATCAATTTGGCTGGAACTCCCCCTACCATACATTGGCGGGTTCGTCTTTAGTTACAACTGCCCCTGCTGCAGGAATGGAATTTTCACCGACACTTACTCCTGGTAAAATCGTTGCACCTGCCCCAATCCACGCATTTCCTTTTATCAAAATATCCATTTTGTCTGATGCTAAACTGATTCAACATACGCCTTAAAGTTATTTAAAATAGCTTGCCAACCTTGTTGTTGCATTTCATGTGGATTTTGATTTTCTGGATCAAAGGTTTCCCGTACAAGAACACCCTCTTCTGTTTTCAAAAATTCGACTTCCATTTCTCTTCCATCTCCCAACAAAATTTTTATATATTGTTCCGTTTGAATTTGGAGAAACGTTCCCCAAAAATCAAATTGAAAACTGTCATCTTTGGCAGCCATCTGGTAATGGAATTCTCCCCCTACATTAAAATCACTGGTCGCTTTCGGACAAAACCACGACTCGTGAGCAAAATTCCAATGGATTACATGACTTGGTTGAGTCCATTTTTCCCATGCCTCTGAGACTGAACTATGAATGGTTGCACTTACTGTTAACTTTGACACCTTACTATTTTTTTAATTTACCTAATTTAAAATTACCCCGATAAGAGAACATCAAATAGGCTGAAATTTCATTGATCCCATTATTAAAATCCCTATAGGGAGATATTCTCACATTCATGAACATTTGAGGCAACAATTCTTTATCATATCCTAAATTTACTAAAAAAAGCTCCCTATTGGGCTCCGTATAATTAGGTTGGTAAAATATGGTTGAAACACTTTCATACAATTGTCCACCTTTTGCACTGATAAAATGATGCCCATTCCAATAGCTTGCACTGAGGAACACGTTCCATTTAGATTGGATGAAGGCATTCCACAGAATTCCGTGACCTTTAGAATACGGTTGAAGTTTTTCAGCTTCCAAAATACCATGCCCTACATAATAGGCATCGGTCCTGATTTGTTGAAGCCAATGAGAGCTGTTGTTATTATTCCATTCAAACCATAATCCTTGAGCATAGTTTACGGTTGTGGTTACGGGTACTGGTAAAGTATTCAATTGACCACCCTTGTGTGCCACAATGATTTGAGTAGGTGCGACTAATTTCCAATTGGTAGGTTTTGAACCAATGTTTAATTTACTAGATAAGCCAGCTGTTAACTTTTCTGGATTGATATCATTGATTAACTGCCGGCGTTCCCAATCCAACCATACATCAAGCCACATATTTTTTTTATTAACCTTGTACTGAATCCCCTCCTCGTGAGGATGCTCATATACCTGATCATAATGCATCATTGGTTCAATCAATTGATGATTTTGATGACCTTCAAGCATACCAAAAAGTAGCCTAGAATTGTTTTTCCTGTATTCAAAAGAAAAAAAAGGAATTATTCGATTGAGATCCAAGTCGCCAAATTCTTTTTGGGCCAAAACACCCACCTGAAACTTTATTTGTTGATGGGGCTGTAACGTTAATCGAGCATCATGCCAAGTACCAAAGGCGGTCCAACCCGTTTGAATGTTGTTATAATATTCAAAATCTCTTAGGTAAAACAAATTTTGGTAAGTAAAGGAAATAGAATTGCTGTCTGCAGGTAGCACCGGTCTTTCAAAAAGCATCGCTCTTGAAATGTATTGCCCGTTTACGAAAAACGAATTGCCTATAAGGATTAGTAAAAACCAGAGAAATCTCCTTTTCATGAAAGGTTTAAATGCATTGCGAAGATGTAAAAAAAAAGGGACTATATTTAGATAATTTTAAAAATTTGTAAAAAAAATGCACTTGAAAACGACTAAAATTAAGCTTAAAAAGGCGGATAAACAGGATCTTGAATTAGTTCGTAACATAGGAAGAAATACGTTTTTGGAAACATTTTCTGCTGAAAATTCAGCAGAAAATATGAATAAATATTTAGTAGAAAAATTTTCAG
>JBEBDG010000285.1:0-3147 GCA_041157165.1 Bacteroidota bacterium | reverse complement strand
AATTTGTTGTTTTGACCGCTCAATTTCCTTCTTTTTTTCTACTATAATTTGATCTAAAATAGTCATCTTAATCCATGATAAATTTCTTAAAGGCCTGAAACGCTCTTCCACTTTCAAGGGATTCCTTTGCCAATACGATTCCTTCTTGTAATGTTTTTGCCTTGTTGGCAACCAAAAGAGCTGCCCCTGCATTTGCCAAAACTGCTTGCGTCTGTGCTTTTGTTCCCTCTCTCTGTAAAATTTTATACATTATATCGGCAGACTGTTCAACAGTTGAACCACCTGATAATTGATCCATTTGAACTTTTTCAAACCCTAAATCAATTGGTTGAAATTCGGTTCTTCCAACACCAGTTGCCAATCTAAAATTACCCGTCAACGAGATTTCATCATAACCATCCTCACCAAAAACAATTCCAAATTGTTTTCCACTTCCCTTAAAAAAATCATAATATAAGTCGAATACCTCTGAAGCATATACCCCCGTGAATTGTTTTTCTACTTTTGCAGGATTTAAAAGAGGTCCCAACAAATTAAAAAAAGTTTTCATCCCTAATTCTTTACGAATAGGTCCAACAAAACGCATCGCCGGATGAAAAAGAGGTGCATGCAAAAAACATATACCTGCATTTTCCATTTTTCGCTTCAAATATGATTCATCATTTTTGAATTTCAATCCTAAAAACTCCAAAACAGTTGATGAGCCTACAGCTGAGGAAACCCCATGGTTTCCATGCTTTGCAATTTTTTGTCCTGCCCCTACCACAATAAAGCTTGAAGTTGTACTAATGTTAAAGGTATCCTTCCCATCTCCTCCTGTACCGCAAACATCCATGGCATCAAACTCTGATAAATCAACTGTTAAAGCTAATTCTAACATTGCATCTACAAAACCTTTCAGCTCCTGCACTTGAATCGGATGATACCAATAACTTGATAAAAATGCAGCAATTTGACTTGGATTAATCTCTCCTCTACCTATTTTTAAAACGGTTTCTTTCGCGGATTGGTAATCCAGCGAAATTCCTTCAATACGACTAGCTAATATATTTTTCATACTTTATTTCATCCAATTTTTAATCATTTGTAATCCATGCTGAGTCAGATAAGCCTCTGGGTGAAATTGAACACCTCGTACATCAAACGTATCATGAGCTTCAGCCAATACAAATCCTTTCTCGTCCACTGCTGTAACCTTCAATCCACTAGGCATGGTTTCAGGTAAAACAGTCCATGAATGATACCTACAAACCTCGAAGCGATTAGGTATTCCTTGAAATAATAATTCGTTTGAATCCGTTACAAGACATTCTGTGGTTACACCATGTAATACTTCTCCCATATTCGATAGACTTGCCCCAAAAGACTCTGCTATTGCTTGGTGACCCAAACAGACCCCTAAAATTCGTTTGGAAGTTTTAAATTCATTTAATAATTCCAACATAATTCCGGCCTCTGAAGGAATCCCCGGTCCGGGTGAAAGTAAAATATGGTCGTACTTATTTACCTCCTCTAATTCAATTTTATCATTTCTAAATACCTCTACCATACATCCAATTTCCTTTAATAAATACACTAAATTGTATACAAAGGAATCATAATTATCAATAACCAAAACCTTTTTCATTTTCCTTTATTTTAAATTTTGTGCAAGCTCTAAAGCTCTCCTTAAAGCAGCTAATTTATTGTGAATTTCTTGCATTTCACTTTCCACATTTGATTTAGCAACCACACCCATACCTGCTTGGAAAAACAAAGTCTTTCCTTTGCTTAAAAATGTACGAATTGCAATAGCATGATTAAAGTTTCCTTCAAAATCCATAAAACCAATCGCTCCTCCATAAATATGTCGATTGGTCGGCTCCAATCGATTGATAATGGTCATTGCATTATGCTTGGGAGCCCCACTTAAAGTACCTGCTGGAAAAGTATCAGCAACCAATTGCAAAGGATTTACCCCATCATGCATTTTACCAGTTACTTTGGAAACAAGGTGAATGACATGGGAAAAAAATTGAACTTCCTTGAAAGTTTCAACCTTGACCTCATCTGCACTGATGCTTAAATCATTTCGTGCTAAATCTACTAACATGACATGTTCTGCTGTTTCTTTAGGATCTTCAGTAAGGGCTTTTGCCAACTCTGCATCTTTCTCATCGTCACCAGTTCTGCGGAAAGTACCTGCAATTGGATGAATTTCTGCAATTCCCTTGTGAATTTTAATCTGTTTTTCTGGCGAAGCTCCAAAGATTCGATAATCTTCGTAATCGAAATAAAACATGTAAGGAGATGGATTTACAGAGCGAAGTGCACGATATACTTGAAAATCGTCTCCTTTAAAGTCTTGAGAAAATCTACGCGATGGAACAATTTGAAAAACATCTCCCCTTAAACAATGCTTAATACAAGTATTAACAATTTCTCGAATTTGAGGATCTGTTAAATTCGTTTGTTCCTCCCCAACTTTTTCAAATGAATCCATTTCAATTTGAGAAATGGAGAGCATCCGATTAACCTGATCTAGATTTGGCTCATGAGGATCATAACTATGTGCATAACAAGTCATTTGGTTGTTAAAATGATTTATTGCAATCACGTTTTTGTAAACCAAATATTTAATAGAAGGTATTTCCGTTTCTACGTTTTTATTTTGAATTTGAATATCTTCAAAATAATGAACAGCATCATATGAAATATGTCCAAATAATCCATTCGCCATAGGAGAATCTCCTGATTCAGTAGTAAATGAAAAGCGATCAGTAAAAGATTTTAGTGCTTGTACAGCATCTTTTCTGGAGGCAAGTTTAAATTCCTCTTTTGTACCGTCAGGGAATGATTGCCTTACGGTTGAATCTGTTAACTCAAAACTCGCAATCGGATCAAATGCAATATGTGAGAAGCCATGTTCCCGCCCATGGTAATCGGCACTCTCAAGAATTACTGTATTTTTAAATTGGCTACGAACACGTAAAAATACGCCAACTGGAGTAAGCGTATCAGCCAATAAGACCTTTCGAATCGTTTTTACTGGAAAAGTATGTGAAGTTGACATTTAATTTTTGGAATAGGATAAAACAAAAAAGCTTACTGTGAACAGCAAGCCTTTCGTATATATCAAAACACAAAGCAATACTGCTCACAAGGGAT
>JBEBDG010000284.1:0-3157 GCA_041157165.1 Bacteroidota bacterium | reverse complement strand
AATTTGTCATTTTCAAGCAAATTATCGAGGTCTTGAGATTCCGATTGTTCAAGCAGGTAAAATTCGAATAATTGCTGCCAAATATCTTTATTTAGTCGTTTTTGAATTAAAAACGAATTATTTTTTTTAATGACAAAATAATGAAAAAATCGTTGTGTAATTTTTATTTTTTTTGTCTTTACAGGTAGCTCATTTACTTGTTTATTGGAAAAAGCAAAACAAGAATTCCGGAGAGGGCAATCTCCACAACTAGGAATGGGACTACATTGAAGAGAACCAAATTCCATGATGGCTTGATTAAATTGAGCAGCCAATCCTTTGGGCATTAGATCATTTGCTAAATCTGAAAATATTTTTCTATTTTTCGCATCTGCAATATCCTCTTTCAAGCCAAAATACCTCGCCAAAATTCGAAAGACATTACCATCTACCACAGCTTGATGTTCGTCGAATGCAAAGGAACTAATGGCTGCTGCCGAGTAAGGTCCAATACCTGGGAGTTGAAGCAATTCGATATATGTATTTGGAAATTCCCCTTTGAAATGAGAAGAAATGAATTTGGCTGTTTTGTGTAAATTGCGAGCACGTGAATAATATCCAAGTCCTTGCCAAAGACGCAACACAAAATCCTCTGAAGCATTGGCAAGATCATTGACGTTTGGAAAGTTTTCACGAAATTTTTCAAAGTAAGGTAAACCTTGTTGTACACGTGTCTGCTGTAAAATCACTTCGGATAACCAAATCAAATAAGGATCCTTGGTTTGCCTCCAAGGTAAATTTCTGGCATTTATTGAATACCAATTTAAAATTGTAGTACTAAAAGGATGAATCTGTGCCATAAACAATACTTCAAAGATAAATTAAAAAAAATTAGATAAATCTATGTAGTTCATTTTCATATCTGATAGAAAAAGACTAATTTTGTGTCCCCATTCTGAAATGGGGAATTATTTTTTTGTGAAAGAGAATTTTAAAGATTAATTATCGTGACTAAGGCAGATGTAATTGCTGAGATTGCCAGCAAAACAGGGATTGAAAAAAAAGATGTTTCAGAAACATTAGAACATTTTTTCGAAGTTGTTAAAGACAATTTATCCAAACAAGAAAATATATATATCCGTGGATTTGGAAGTTTCATAAATAAAAAGAGAGCAAAAAAGATTGCTAGAAACATTTCATTGAACACGGCTATTACAATAGATGAGCATTATGTACCTAGCTTTAAGCCTGCGAAAGTGTTCATAGAACAAGTAAAAACGAGCGTTGTTCCTGCAGAATAAATAGGAATATAACTAGTCCAGGCTTATGAAAAAGTCATTTTTGGTCATTATTGGGATTGGACTATTATTCATATGGGGTATTTATCAATTTCCCAAGGGCAACGTTAGTAATAAAACCGCTGAAGCGGGAGCAGCCAACCGAGACGCGGCTGGTGCCAGTGTAAAAGAAGAACGAACTGCTGATGAAAACCAGCACATTGCCCCATTGAGTGAATCTTTACAAAGAGAAATTACGCAGTGGAAGAATTCCTTTGAAAGCAAGAAAGATTTAGGTTCATTGACTAAATTAATCGAAGCATTTAGAGAAGGAAATCGCTTAGATAGTGCAGGGTTTTATGCAGAACAGTATGCCATTCTTCATCCAAATGTTACCAATTGGGGAAGAGCAGCGCAATTGTTTTTTGAAGCACAAACCTATGCTTTAAGTCCACAAAAAGGACAAGCAATGGGTGCTAAGGCACGAGAGTATTTCGAAAAAATAGTATCGCAAGAGCCGAATAATCTTTTGATTAAGTCCAATCTTGCAATGACATATGTAGATACACCTACTCCGATGAAAGGCATTACGCTTTTGAGAGAGGTAATTGAACAAGATCCGACATTTGTTCCGGCTCTGTTTGATTTAGGGGTATTATCAATTAAGTCGAATCAATTTGGAAAAGCCCAAGAGCGATTCGCACAGATCTTAAAATTGGAGCCAAACAATTACAAGGCAGAGTTAAATCTGGGTTTTTGTTTAGCTCAATTAGAGAAGAATTCAGAAGCTGTTAACCATTTGCAGAGGGTATCGAAATTAAGTAAAGATCCTGAAGAAATAAAAGCAGCCAAAGACTTGCTTGCAGAAATGCAAAAACATTGAGGTTGAAAATCATCCTCGTAAATTATTAACACATTAAACGTTATAGGTATGCCTTGCGGAAAGAAAAGAAAACGTCACAAAATTTCAACTCACAAAAGAAAGAAAAGACTTAGAAAGAATCGTCATAAGAAAAAATAGATTTTCTATTTAATATGATATTCTTCACAGGAAACAGGCATTTCATATAAATGGCCTGCTTTTTGTGTTTACATCTATTTTAAATAATAGAATTTGTAAATCTAATTCATTTTTTCGTCTGAATATATTGTGAGTAATGAACTAATTATTAATTCTACACCCAAGGGTGATAGGATTGCCCTTTTGCAAGACAAAAGGTTAGTAGAATACCATATAGAACAGTCGGAACCCCAATTTTCAGTAGGTGATATTTATTTAGGAACAGTTCGAAAGTTAGTTTCTGGATTAAATGCAGCTTTTATTGATATTGGATACGAAAAAGATGCCTTTCTTCATTATCATGATTTAGGTCCGAACCTGAATACCCTCAACAAATTTACAAAGGAGGCAATGACCCAAAAGGGTAAACATGCCAAGATTGAAAATTATAAAATTGAGGAGGAAATTGATAAATTAGGAAAAGTTGAAAAAGTATTAACGAAAGGTCAGCCCATATTGGTACAGGTCGTAAAAGAGCCTATTTCCACAAAGGGCCCGCGTCTTTCATGCGATATTTCAATAGCAGGCAGGTTTTTAGTATTGGTTCCCTTTGCCAATGGTGTTAATATTTCCAAAAAAATTACTTCAAAAGCTGAGAGAAGTAGGCTTCAAAAGTTGATGTCGTCCATCAAACCTAAAAACTTTGGTGTGATTGTACGAACGGTAGCTGAAGGTAAAGCGATTGAGGAAATGGAAAAAGATCTTCGCGACTCCATTGCGAAGTGGGAGGATGGTATCCGTAAATTGGGTACTGCCAAACCTACTGAACGTATCATTGGAGAGATGAGTCGTGCAACTTCTATGTTGCGTGATTTATTAAACAACGATTTTGATAATGTGA
>JBEBDG010000283.1:0-3177 GCA_041157165.1 Bacteroidota bacterium | reverse complement strand
ATTGAAACTATTGAAAATCGCCATTTTGAAGTTGTTAAACACTTTATTCCGGTAAAAGGACAATCTCAAGTAATTGCACACATTCGCACCTTAATCAATGAATTAAAGGATGTTTTAAAAGGTATTTCTTTGTTAAAAGAAATTTCTCCTAAATCATCTGACTTATTAGTTAGTTTTGGTGAACGACTTTCCACTTCCATGATTTTTCACATTTTACGTGAAAAGGGCCTGCAAGTTGCTTATGTAGATGCTCGTGATATCATTCAAACAAACGACGAATTTGGCAAGTCGATTGTTGATTTTTCACAAACTAATGAAAAAATTGTTGCCTATTTTACATCTTTAGGCGATCAAATCGGATTAGTAACCGGTTTTATTGGTTCAAATGCAAAAGGGGAGACCACGACTTTAGGTCGTGGGGGTTCTGATTATACCGCATCGATATTAGGGGCAGCTTTGGGTGTAGATGAAATTGAAATTTGGACAGATGTAGATGGAATGATGACTGCTGATCCGAGAAAAGTATCAACTGCCTTTACCATTCCAGCAATTTCATACGCCGAGGCAATGGAATTGACACATTTTGGAGCAAAGGTAATTTATCCTCCCTCGCTTCAACCTGCTTTCGCCAAATCTATTCCAATCAGGGTTTTAAATACTTTTAATCCCGATTTTGTTGGTACGGTTGTGAGTAAAAAACATGCTGCCAGCAAATATATTATCACGGGTATTAGTTCAATTGATCAATTGGCTTTGGTTAATGTACAAGGCTCTGGAATGGTAGGAGTGGCTGGTGTTTCTGCTAAACTTTTCACGGTTTTATCAAAGGAAAACGTTTCTGTTATTTTAATTTCTCAAGCCTCTTCAGAACACTCCATTTGTTTTGCCATTGAGCCTCAAATGGCAGATAAAGTAAAAAACATTTTGAGCAAAGAATTTGAAAAGGAAATTTCAAATGGCGATATCGAGGGAATTGAAGTCCAAAGAGATTTGTCTGTCATTGCTGTAGTGGGTGAAGGTATGCGAAATCATACAGGTGTGAGTGGAAAACTGTTTTCTGTGTTGGGTAAAAATGGAATTAATATTGTGGCAACTGCTCAAGGATCTTCTGAATTAAATATTTCAGTGGTCATTGAACAGAAAGATCTTTCAAAGGCTTTAAATGTTATCCATGAGACATTCTTTTTCTCTCAATTACGTACACTTCATTTGTATTTAGTTGGAACAGGTTTGATTGGAAAAACTTTATTGAAGCAATTAGCAGGTCAAGAACGATTTTTAGCTAAATACCGTGGATTAAAGGTTAAATTGATTGGAATTGCTAATTCTAGAAAACAATTAATCCAAGAAGAGGGGATTGATTTAGAAAAAGCCATTGATCTTGTGAATGAAAAGGGAGAAGCTAATGATTTAGTAGGCTTCGTGAATACAATCAAAGAATTAAACCTACCAAATGCGGTTTTTGCTGATTGCACCGCCAATAAGGAAATTTACCATCATTATTTAGGTTTATTTAAATCCTCTATTTCGGTGGTTACTCCCAACAAAGTAGCCAATTCAGGTCCATATAAACAATATGCTGAACTTCATCAAACAGCCTTAAGTAAAGGGGTTAAGTTTTTGTATGAAACAAATGTGGGAGCTGGTTTGCCAGTAATTAATACCTTGCAAGGTCTCATTGCCTCTGGCGATCGATTTGAAAAAATCGAAGGTGTTTTATCCGGAACTTTATCCTTTATCTTCAATCAATTTGTTCCAGGTAAATCTTTTGCAGAGGTTGTTAAACAAGCCAAGGAAAAAGGATATACTGAGCCCGATCCGAGAGAAGACTTGTCTGGAATGGATGTCGCCAGAAAAATATTGATTTTGAGTCGAGAAATCGGCCTTAAATTAGAGTTTTCAGACATTACAATAGAGAAAATCATTCCTTCCAATTGCGAACAAGCAACTACTGTTGAAGCTTTTTTTGATGAATTAGAAATGTCTAATTCTTACTTTGAGGATTTAGTCAATGAGGCCTATCAGAATGGTAAAAAATTGAGGTATATAGCTGCATTGGAGAATAATAAAATTACCATCGGCTTGAGGCAAGTAGACCAAACACATCCTTTTTATCAAATGGATGGTGCTGATAATGTGATTGCCTTTACAACACAGAGGTATCATGATCGTCCTTTGGTAATCAAAGGGCCAGGTGCTGGAGCAGAGGTAACTGCCTCTGGTGTATTTGCAGATATTGTTTCACTTGGTAATTTAGCATAAGAATGGAACAAGTAAGAGTTTATGCCCCTGCAACAGTAGCAAATGTAGCTTGTGGATTTGATATTTTTGGTTTTGCAGTAGATCGACCAGGTGATGAAGTCGTTTTAACTAAAAAGGATGCTCCTGGTATTATCATCACTGAAATTACCGGTGATGAAGGTCGCTTACCTTTAGATGTTCATAAGAATACAGCAGGGATTGCTATTCAAAAATATTTAGAATACATTGGTAGAACAGATCAAGGATTTGCAATGGCGCTCCACAAGGACATGCCTTTGGGCTCTGGCTTAGGTTCATCGGCTGCCTCTGCAGTAGCAGGTGTATTTGCAGCAAATGAATTGATGGGTAGACCTTTGTCCCAAAAAGAATTACTTCCATTTGCAATGGAAGGAGAACGAGTTGCCTGTGGGTCTGCTCATGCAGATAATGTAGGACCTAGTCTTTTGGGAGGTTTTGTGATTATTCGTTCCTATGATCCATTAGATATCATTGAATTAAAAGTTCCAGAGGAGCTATTTGCTACTATTGTGCATCCACAAGTGGAGGTTAATACAAAAGATGCCAGAAGTATTTTAGAACGTGAAATTCAGTTGAGTAAAACGATTCAACAAATGGGTAACGTGGCTGGATTAGTAGCAGGCTTATTGTTACCAGATTTCGACCTCATTGGTCGCTCCTTGGAAGATGTTATGATTGAGCCTATTCGATCGATATTAATTCCTCAATTTAACGAGGTAAAGGTAGCAGCATTGTCTGCGGGTGCATTAGGTTGCTCAATTTCTGGTTCCGGCCCCTCTCTTTTTGCCTTAAGTAAAGGAAGAGAAACAGCTGAAAGAGTTGCCGTTGCAATGTCTGCCGCATTTAAAGAAGTAGATATTGATTCAGAGGCCTATGTTTCTAAAATTAATAATCAAG
>JBEBDG010000282.1:0-3178 GCA_041157165.1 Bacteroidota bacterium | reverse complement strand
ATACCGTTTATCCAAGCATTTCTTTACCCCCCCCAAATATTCAATTTTGGCTCCATATTATCATTCTAAGCCTATTTTTAGGATTAATTGGCTTCATATATAAAGCTCTAGAATCGAATATTTACAAATGGGCTGACCGATTGTCTACACATTTTATTCTCAAGGGGATTATTTTTGGACTCATTTTATATTTTATTCTAACAAGTAAATTTTTCGAAAGTTGCATTGGACTTGGATCTGAAAAATTACTTGAACCATTTTCTAATAATTTTGAAAATCTATTTTTCTTAAAAAAAATAATAAGCACAAGTATCAGTATAGGGTTAGGCTATAGAGGAGGAGAAGCTACCCCTTTATTTTTAATTGGCTCACATGCTGGTGCATTTATTTCAAATTATATTTCACTACCTATTCAACTATCAGCAGGAATCGGATTTGTTGCCTTATATTGCGGATTAGCCAAAACTCCCTTAACAGGAATGTTTCTAGGTATTGAACTTTTTTCTCCACAAGCTTGGTTCCTTTATCTAGTTACAACAGTCATTGTCATTTATTTTTCAGGTAAACACGGTTTATTTAGTAAACAAGAATGGTCGGATCAATTACCAAAACCCCTATTTTAACATGTTTGAATACTTGTATATTAACTATGAACAATTCAAAGAGAAACGAATTACTCATCGAAGAATTTCACGTACTCAATGGAATATATTTTTAGAAGAATGGAAAAAATCAGCCCACTTAGAAATTAAAGAGATAGGGAAAACTTATTTAGGAGAATCCATTCATGAATTCAAATGGGGAAAAGGACCCATCAAAATAGCTGCTTGGTCACAAATGCATGGCGATGAAGCTACGGCAACAATGGCTTTAATAGATATTTATAGTATTTTATCTAATTATACCACACAAAAAAACCCATTTTGGGAAAAATTACATCAAAACATTACATTTTATTGCATTCCGATTGTTAATAAAGATGGCGCAAAATTATGGCAAAGAGAAACCGCTTTAGGCATAGATATGAACAGAGATGCACAAAGTCAATTTAGTCCAGAAGCCAAAATTTTATCTAAGTGGTTAGATGATATCCAACCTACTTATTCATTCAACCTACATGATCAAAACAGGTTATATTCAGCAGGTAAAAGTCCATATCAAACTCAAATTGCTTTGTTGGCAACTGCTGCAAATGAAGAAGGAACTTGGACGGCATCTAGAATAAGAGCCGGTAAATTAGCCAATCATTTAAGCAAAAAATTAAAACCTATCATTGGGAACCATTTAGCGAAATGGAGCGATGAATACGAAGCTAGGGCTTTTGGAGATTCGGTACAAAAAAGAGGATATGGCCTCATCTTATTTGAAGCAGGGGGATTACAATGGGACCTAGAAAAACAATATTTAAGAAAATTAACCTATTGCATGTTATTGGAATCTTTCCATAAAATCATATCCAATGACTTGGAAAAGGAAGATTTAAATGAATACCTTTCCCTTCCTACAAATGATAAATATATAACCGATTTAAAAATTAAAAATGCACCATTAGACCATACCGGAAACAGTAGAGCCGACCTCATATTTAATATAAAAGAAATAGCATCAGACGAAAATCCTATTAGCTTTAAATGGATATTGGAGGATATTGGAGATATGTCACATTTATATGGCTTAACAGAAATAAATGGTAGTAATTTATCCCTATTTGAGGACAAATTACCTGTAAAAGGGGAAGAATATGATGAATTTATTTTATCAGAAAATAACAAAATTAAATTTAAATTATCAGAATATACCTTAAAAATTAATCAAAAAATATGACCTCATTACCCGTAATCATCATAGGAGTCAACTCTTTTGCCTTAGAAGTAGCAAATATCTTTCAAAAAAACAATGTAGTAATCTATGGTTTTTTAGAGGATGATCCAAAAAAAAAGGATGCGTTTATTGGCGAAATTCCTGTTTTAGGCTCTACAGAGGATGAACAATATTGGAGTTTAATTGGCAAAAATTGTAATGTTTTTGTTGCCCTAGAAAATCCTATTGAAAGGAAAAAAATGATTGAAACAATCATAGAGGATTGTAAAACAAAACCAGTGAATGCCATTCACCCGGAAGCAAGCATAGCAGATGTTCACTCAATTGGTTATGGAATTTTTCTTGGAAACAATGCAATCATTCAACCTTCTTGCAGAATTGGAGATCACTGTGTTATCGGGGCAGGTGTAATTGTAGAAACTGGTGTAATCTTGGAGGAATTTGTACAAATTGGCAGTGGTAGTGTAATAGGAAAAGAAGCAAAAATAGAAAACAATGCTTTTGTAG
Source organism: Bacteroidota bacterium (assembly GCA_041157165.1). Lineage (GTDB taxonomy): Bacteria > Bacteroidota > Bacteroidia > Cytophagales > Spirosomataceae > Sandaracinomonas. The sequence continues at coordinate 850 of JBEBDG010000282.1, read as the reverse complement.
GTATCAATGCAACAATTGTTGGCTCGATCAAAATTGGGAAATCGGCTAGCATTGGAGCTGGTAGTGTTGTAATAGAAAATTTACCCAATTCAAAAAGAGTTTTTGGAAATCCGGCAAAAATAGTATAATTAGATGCTGATAATATTAAGTGGTTCAACTTGTTTTTGAAAATTAAATCGTAAAAATAGTTGAGCCACTAAAATTACATCTTCCTTACAGTAGTCCTCAATAGCTGAAAGGTTATTTTGTTTATAATAGGTTTCGTTTACCTTATCACCTGAAAGATTTGATTTGGCTTCGCCAATACTTAGAATTTCAGTCAATAATTCCAAAGAAGTGTAGGCTTTCCGGTCTCCAAATTTCCATAATTCCATCGTATCAACATGTACAACCTCCCAAGGTTTTTTACCTTGAAGTTGCAACTGCTTTGGTATTTCCAATGAGTGAACCAACATTCTCCTGCATAAATATGGAAAATCAAACTCCTTGCCATTGTGAGCCACAAGGCTTAATTCTTTATTTTTATACGTAGAATTGATAAAGCTGATAAAAGTAGAAAGGAGTTCTTCCTCCTGATCACTCGCTATTGTTTTTACTTTGAACGACAATCCTTTCTCTTTATCCTGATATAAAAATCCCATGCCAATACATATTATTTTACCAAATTCTGCATAAAGCGCTGCCTTATCAAAATACAGTTCTTCCAATGAAAGACTCATTGGGTTAGGTAAATTTTTGGCTTTTCGAAGCCACAAGGATTGCATTTTGGGCGACAATAAACTAAAATCAGCCTTTCCACTAGCCGTTTCAATGTCTATAAAAAGTGTATTCTTCATTACTTTCATAAGAT
>JBEBDG010000281.1:0-3186 GCA_041157165.1 Bacteroidota bacterium | reverse complement strand
GATAAATACGGTGGAATGAACTTGTTGGGTAATTTCAATATTCGTCAGAACAAAGTGAATTTCTCAGCCATGATAATGAACATGCAAAACCGCATGAACGGAATTGGAAATAGTGAACGAGCCAATACAGCTGCATCGATCACTTCAAGTATTTCACAAGATATTATCAATAAAATGCGTGGCAATATGACTTTTGCGCGTATCGGTTTCGATTATTATGCTACTAATCGTACATCTTTTTCTGTGGCAGGAATGATGCCAAGAGGACACATGGAGCCGAACAGTGAAATTCAAATTACCAATACCATCGGTAATTTAGTTTCAAAGAGCCTTCGTACATCGACTGGTGAAAGAAATTTCCAACCCATGGGGATGCAATTAGGATTTAAACACAGTTTCCCGAATCAAGGGGAAGAATTAACCTCTGATTTAAATTATTTTGGAGGAACAAATTCTGGAAATACCATTACAACTACCAATTATTTGAATCAAGTGGGTGCCAGCATTGGCAACCAAATTCAAAGAAATATTGGCGATGGTAAAAATTCTAATTTCACCTACCAAATTGATTATGTGAAGCCATTAAAGGGTGATAAAAAAATTGAGGCTGGTATTCGAATCAATTCGAATGAATTGAAAAATGAAAACATCAATACCATAAAAGCTTTAGGTTCTTCAAACTATGTAGAAATTCCTTCCGCGTCTAGTAATTACGAGAGTACAAATTCTGTTTATGCTGCGTATTTCTCCATTGAAGGAAAACCAAGCAAAACATTTTCTTACAAAATAGGTTTACGAGAAGAGAGCTCATTTTATGAAGGTAAGTTATTGGGGAATAACCAAACCTTTAGTAACAAGTACCCTTTGAATTTCTTTCCATCCATCTTTCTAAGTAAAACATTGAAAGGAAGTGATCAAGTACAATTGAGTATCACCCGCAGGGTAAATCGTCCGAATTTCTTTCAGTTAATACCTTTTCTTGATTTTTCAGACAGTTTAAATATTCGAAGAGGAAATCCTAACTTGGTACCAGAATTCACCACTTCAGGCGAATTGTCGTACAGCAAAAGTAAGGGGTCTGGTACTTTTTTAACTTCGGTTTATTACAAATATACCGACAACCTAATCACCAGTTATTTAAGCAAAGATGTTTTACCAGGAGGATTGGTTAACACCTTTATCAATGCCAATTCGAGTTACAATTATGGCGTTGAGTTTACCTACATGAACAAACTTTTACGTTTTTGGGATTTAACTTCTAGTTTAAATTTATATAATTCTAAAATTAATTTGAGTAACATCGACAATGCCATTAATAGGGAGGCACTATGGACCGTTTTTGGTAAAATAAACAACAACTTCACTTTGCCAAAAAAATATGTGATTCAATTGAGTTTTGACTACCAAGGCAAAACCAATATGCCTGTTTCACAGAACCAGGGTGGTGGTGGTCCTGGTGGTGGAGGTCCACCAATGATGCAAGCTCAAAGTTCATCACAAGGATATATTCAACCATTTTATGGAATTGATATTGCAATCAAAAAGAGTTTCTTGAAAAATGATTTGGCGACTGTTACTTTGTCTTTTAATGATATTTTTAGAACAAGAGGAAATACCCAAATTTTAAACGGTGAAGGATTTACCCAAACGTATTATCGTTTGAACAATCCGCAGAATATTCGCTTGAATCTATCATTCCGTTTTGGACAAATGACCAACAACATGTTCAAGAAAAACAACGATTCTGGAATGGATAATTCGAATATGCAGATGTAAATTTAGTAACTAATTGATTAAATTCTTAGACCGTTTTTCGATAATTCCAAACAGCCCATGTATTGAAAAAAAGGGCAAATCCAAGCATTTTTAGGAGGTGGCTTAAAATATCACTTAATCCACTTCCTTTCAAAACCACCATTCGCATCACTTCAATAAAATAGGCAACTGGATTAAATTTTGCCATCGTAATAGCCCATTGCGGCATACTTTCAATTGGAGTAAATAAACCACTCATGAGCATAAAAATCATCATGAAGAAAAAAGCAACTGACATGGCCTGTTGTTGTGTTTGGGAATAGGTGGAAATTAATAAGCCTAGGCCTAACACTGCAACTAAAAAAACGGATAAAAACAAATACAAAACAAGAATTGAACCTAAAGGCCTAATCCCGTAAATACCCATTCCGATAAAGAAAAAGCCCACAGAAAATACAAAAAAACCAATGATCCAAAATGGAATTAGCTTTCCCAAAATAAACTCATATTTCTTGATTGGTGTCACGTTTATTTGTTCGATAGTCCCCAATTCTTTTTCCTTTACAATATTTAACGAACACATATAAGCCCCAATCATTGTTATGAGAGTTACCAAGACACCGGGTACAATAAAAAAGGGATATTTCATGTATGGGTTATACCAGTTTCTATATTTTAATTCTACCGGATTGGCTAATCCAAATTCTTTTTGAATAAATTCAATATTGTAGGTCTTTAAAATACTTGACAAATAGGTTGCCCCAATATTAGCTTTTGTCCCGTTGATTGCATTGACAAAAATCAATACTTTGGATTTCTTTTCTCTAACCAAATTCTCCTCTAAATTATTAGGTATTTGTAAAACCAAATCAGCCTGATCTCTTTCAATTAATTCCTTCCCTTCCTGAAAATTACTAGTTTCATTAACCACTTTAAAAAATCCAGAACCGGTAATTTTTTGAATCAAATGTTTAGTTTCTGAACTATAATTACTACAAACAACTGCTAGATTAATGTTTTTTATTTCATAATCAGCAGCTAAGGGCATGATGATCAATTGAATCATAGGGGCTACGAAAATAGCAGGTAATATCGACCGATTACGAAGTATATGTTTAAATTCTTTTTCTATAATGTAAAAGATATTTCTCATAAGCGAATTTTAAATTTCTTCAAACTTAATCCTAACAATCCAATAGCCATTGCCATCAAAATAAGGGTTTCTTTCCAAAAATATTGAATTCCCAATCCTTTAATCATGATATCTTTTACAATGATATAATACCATTTGGAAGGCATAATATTTGAAATAATTTTCAATGGTAAGGGCATATTTTCAATTGGGAAAAGGAATCCAGTAAAAATTAAAGTTGGTATCAACATACCCAACAATGAAATCAACATAGCTGCTTGTTGAGAATTAGTGGAATT
>JBEBDG010000280.1:0-3199 GCA_041157165.1 Bacteroidota bacterium | reverse complement strand
CAAGGAGAAAAATAAAGCTTGCAAGTTGAATCAAGAAAAAACCTCTATTGAAAGGAGGACTTAAATAGGTCCACAAGAGTTTCATTTTATCGTACTTGCCCAATTCAATCAAGGGATTTGTAGCAAGGGCTAAATTATCGGAGGGCTTTTGGGTAAACAATAAAATGGCCAACAAAGTTGGAATGATGAGTTCTATTAGGCTAGCTTTCCTCCTGAATGCAAAAAATAACCAAATGGGCAACAGCAATAAACCCTGAGCAGAACTTAAAAAAGAACAAATCAAGAAAAAAGCGGAAAGGCGAATTTTATCTTCTCTTAATTTTTGAAGGCTTTCGGTCACAAAAATAAGTACGAAAATATTTTGAATGGAAAGAGGGTTCAGGTAGATATCCCAAAACATGGGCAAAAAGACGAGCAATGAAAGTAAAATCGTTTCATTGATTGTTAATCGGAAGTGGGAATATATTCGGTATAAATAGAACGAAAAAAGGAATATCCCAAAATATATAATTTCCTTTAGGTCGACTGCTTGATGAAATAAATAATTAATAAAAAATACGATCTTAACAAAAAACAACACATGTTCGTGATGGTAAGAAAAAAGTTCACGAAGGATGCGTACTATATTTGGAAAGTGAACGCTATTATATACAAAAGCCAGAGGATTTATTTCGTCAAAATACAATGAACTAACAAAAATATAATGCCCCAACAATAAGGTAAGGACAAGAGGCAAAAAAATTAAAATGAGCTTTAAGCTTTTATGATTCATTACTGATCAATTTTCATCTTTCTGTAAGTTAATTCAATTCCTTGAGTTAAGGGGGTAATTTGTAACGCTTCTGGAATTAAATTTCTACTAAAAGTGATGTCCAATGAATTATTTTTAACGGAAGTATATTGCGTAAAAATTGATTTTCGTACAATTTTCTTTACAGCTTGTAGGATTTCGTATATGGGAGAAGGTTTACCTGAAACTAGGAAAAAGCAATGCGTTTTTTCAGCAGCATGGTACCCTTTAAAATTATAAAGCAAAAATTGGGCGATGTCATCAACTAAAATATAGTCGCGAAGGGCATTGATAGAGGCAAAAATTTGAACGGTTTTCCCTTGAATGGAATCCAATAAAATCTTTTTGATCAATCCGCTTCTGCCATTTTTTTTGTAGCCGTAGACGGTACTTGGTCGATAAATAAAAATATTGCAGTTGTTTTCAAAAGATTTCAAATAATTTTCTTGGTCCAATTTCAGCTGGCCATAAGGTCTTAATGGCTGGGGAACTGAATGTTCATGAATGTAGGATTGCCCTTCGAAAAGTCCTCCTGCGGAACTGAAAAAATGTAAAGTTATTTTTTGAGGAAAAAGGGCGCTCAATGAATGAATTAAAAGGGAGACACCCGCTTTAAATTTTTCCATTTCTTGCTGTAAAACCAAATCGGACTCCTCAAAGCCTCCTTTACCGGCAGTCCAGAAAATATCGATTTTATCAGTTTTCTCGTCTTTTAGGTCAAGAATTTTTTGAATGATCTGTTGTATCTCTAAAGTAGTTTGTTCTTGTTTATCCCAATCAAAGGGCAATGATTCATCTTGGCAAATAAATTTTTTATGAATCAGTTCATAAAATGTATTTCCAATTAAGCCTAATCCAAAAAATAATGCAATTGCATTGGAGTGAGAATACTCAACCTTTGATACGACCATTGGTTTGTAAATAATTTATAACATGTTGGTAGGTCTTGCGCTCAATTAAAGAGAAAACTGGTTTTCCTTGGTTTTTAGAGGAAATATCTGAAATAAATTCTAAAATTAAACTTGAAAAAATAATGTTGATTGACCCAAATATGACACTGGCTATAATGAGAGAAGGCCATCCTTTTGAACCAAATATTCCAGGTTGGAAGTATTCAGAAATAATGACATATAAGGCAAAGAAAATTCCGACCGCAAAAATACTAAAGCCTGCTAAAGCAAAATATTTAAATATTTTAATCTGTAAGGAAAATAGTAAGTTTTTAGCATGTTTAAGTAATTTAAAGAGCGTATAGCCACTCTTTTTCGTTTCCTGAAATCTCTGGTCCACCATTGGAAGCAAACAACTTTCAATAGAATTGGTAAACCAAAGCAAAGAAACATCAAAATAGGTATTGAAGTTACATGAGCTTGCTGCAGACCTTGCGATACTTCCTCGAATCAAACGAAAACTATTGAAATGGAAAACTTTTTTTTCGCCGGATAAATAATAAATAAGACTTTTAATGGATTTGGATGAAAAATCTCTTAAAAAATTATTGTGGGGGCCATTTTTTGCTTTTGCATAAACCACATCCAAGTTTTCCGTAAGTGCTTTATGTAAAAGGGTTTCAATATACTCTGGTTCGTGTTGCAAGTCCTCGTCTAAGGTAACTACAAAATCTCCTGAGCAATGTAAAATACCTGCAATTGTTGCTGCATGTTGTCCAAAATTCTTAGACAGGGTTAAACTTGTAACCCACCTGTTTGATACAGCAATCTCTTCAATGATGGCATGTGAATTATCAATACAATTATCATTGACAAATATTAATTCTTCTATTTGAAGCGGTGCATCGTTGGATTCAAAATAATCTTTTAAAGTCTTTATTCTGCTAAATAGGTCATGAACGAATTTTTCACCCGAATAAATTGGTACAACAATACTAAGATGTAGATTTTGCCCTTCTTTCATGTTGCTAAGATAGCAAGAATTTGAAAATTTTATTTGAACTTTTACAATATAAATTAATTTCAAAAACTAATTGCATGGCTGAAAGCTGAGCAATTGAGCATTGCTCTCAATTTCATATCTTCTTTTCTCCCAGAATCCAAAGTGGTTTATTAGGTTTCAAAGAAATACGCTTGTTACGGAATGAGTTGATGTGCTCAAAGGCTAATTCGATGTCGTCTGTGAAGAGAATATTTTTATAATCATCGATACTTACCGTTTTAATTTGAATCAATCGATCTAAGAAGTCAATAAGGCTTTGGTGATGTTCAACACCCATTACCACGACAGGGAAATTATTTATTTTACCTGTTTGTATCAATGTTGCTACTTCAAAAAATTCGTCTAATGTGCCTAATCCACCAGGCATTACAACAAATCCACTTGAATATTTGCGTAGCAGTTCTTTTCGAACAAAGAAGTATCGAATGGTAACGAATTTATTCAGGTAAGGATTTG
>JBEBDG010000279.1:0-3208 GCA_041157165.1 Bacteroidota bacterium | reverse complement strand
CTTTCGCTTCCTAATTGCATTTTGTAAATTAGGGTTAAATATGAGTATAGAGAAAAGTCCCACTTTTTTATTACATCAAAAATTCCCATTTGAGCCAACTCCTTCACAAAGAGTTCTGTTTCAAAAACTGGGTGATTTCATCCAAAATAAAGATGAATGGGCAGCCCTTACTTTTATTATTAAAGGGTATGCGGGTACAGGAAAAACGACTGTCATTTCTACTTTAATAAAAATTTTATCTCAATTTGGCTATCGATCGCAATTAATTGCACCTACTGGGAGAGCTGCTAAAGTAATGGCAAACTATGCCAAGAAAAAAGCTAGCACTATTCATAAAAAAATATATCGTCAGGTAAGTAATGCGCATACAGGTAATTTATCGTTTCAACGAATGAACAATTATGCAACAAATACAATCTACATCGTAGATGAATCCTCTATGATAAGTGATGAGGCAGAATTTGGTGCAAATAGTTTATTAACAGATTTAATTGAATATATATTTACCAATCCAGAAAACGGACACAATGGAAATAAGGTAATTTTTGTTGGAGATACAGCACAACTTCCACCAGTTGGCACCAATTTATCACCTGCACTTTCAAGGGATTATATCAAATCAAATTTCCACATGGAAGTGGAGGAGCATGAATTAACAGATGTGATGCGGCAAGAGATGCATTCTGGTATTTTATACAATGCCACTCAATTAAGAAATCTATTATCGGAATCATCAAATATCATTCAATTCAACACAAAATCATTTAAGGACTTCTTTAAAATGAGCAGTGAAAAAATGGAAGATGGTATGAATTATGCTTATCGAAAATTTGGAAAAGAAAACACCATTGTTTTAACCCGCTCAAATAAAAATGCGGTATTGTATAATCGCTATATTAGACAACAAATTTTATACCAAGAAGATGAAATTGCTACAGGTGATTTATTAATGATTGTCCGAAACAATTACTATTGGTTAGACGAGGATTCGCCAGCAGGCTTCCTGGCAAATGGCGATTTTGTTGAAATCTTGAAAATAAAAAAAGAAGAGGAAATGCATGGATTCCGATTTCTTAACGTTGCCTTGAGGTTATTGGATTATGATGAACATCCAGAAGTCGAAGCTAAAATTTTGTTAGATACCCTTTATTCTCCTGAAAGTTCAATGGGAAAAGATCAATCTAAAAAACTTTATGATGCCGTTTGTGAAGATTACGCACACATAGGAAAGAAAAAAGACAGAAATGAGGCAATACGCAAAGATCCATATTTAAATGCTTTACAAGTTAAATTTGCCTATGCATTAACATGTCATAAATCACAAGGTGGACAATGGCCAGTAGTTTTTGTTGATCAAGGGTTTTTAAAAGATGAACAAATTGATCTTGAATTCATAAGATGGGTTTATACAGCTATCACAAGAGCAACACATGAATTATTTTTAGTAAACTTTAACGATAAATTTTATAATTAAAGTTTCGTATTACCAATTGAATCGTTTAATCTACCCCATTTTTGTTCTAAACCATCAACTAAATCCACCAATAAATGTTTTAAATCTTCTAGGCGATCATCCCCAAGAATTTTACTTACTTCCAAATCTAAATTTTGTCTGGAAGCATGCAGAGCATCCATAAATAAACTGCCCTCCTCTGTTTGGGAAACCAATATCGCTCGAGAATCTTCTGGATGTTTGCAGGTATTTACAAAATTTTTATGTACCAATTCTTTAATTAAAACACTTACAGCTTGTTTTGACATTTCAAGATTTTTAACCAATTCGGAAACCGACATTGCACCATCTTGGATGTTCATCATCACCATGACATGACCAATTTTTACATGCTCATACCCTCTTGATTTTAAAAATTCAGAATTAACGTGTTTAATAAACCGATAAGACCGGACCAATAAGCGTGCTAAAATGTATTTTGAATTATTTTCTTTCAAAGCATTCTAAATTTTATACAAATTTATATAAAATAATATTTTTAGTCAACAAACTTGACAATATTTAAAAACCTTCGTTAATTTGTTAAAAAATAAATTTTTATGTCAGATAAAGCAAAAGCCAAAAGTAACTTGCCAAAAATTATTCTTGGAGTAGTACTATTAGCAGCCCTAATTTATGGTATCAACAAATACCACTATGTGAGTACACATGAGGATACAGATAATGCACAAATTGAAAGCTATTTTGTACCTGTTTTAAGTAGAGCTGCAGGCTATGTAAAATCTGTTCATATCAATGATTTTGAGGAGGTAAAAAAAGGTGATACCTTGCTTGTTATAGATGATGCGGAAGCACAATTAACTTTGGAAGAAATGAAAGCTGATGTTGAACAAGCAAAAATTGAAATTGAAAACGCAAAAGCAAATATTTCAAATTTGGAAAAAAGTTTATTGGCGCAAAAATCGCAGGTAACCGCCGCTCAAGTTAATGCAGAAAAATTTGATAGAGACTTAGCTACCTACACAACATTAGAGAAAAATAGGGCAATTACGCGTCAACAATATTTAGAAATAAAAGATCAAAAAGATTTAGCAGATATCAAATTAACTGGTGCAAAAGCTGATTTTGAAAGTTCAGAATCTAAAAAAGCCATTTTAACATCATTGTTGAGAAAGGCTGAGAATGCATTAAAATTAAAAGAGATAAAAGTTAAACAACAAGAGTTAAAATTAAGCTATTTTGTCATATTAGCTCCTGAAAATGGCAAAATTGGCAAGAAATCAGTAGAACCAGGTCAATTCATTCAAGTTTCTCAGCCAATGATGACCATTGTAGATGATTCACAATATTGGGTAGTAGCTAACTTTAAAGAAACTCAAGTTGGCAATTTAAAGGTCGGTCAAAAGGCTGAAATCATTTTAGATGCCTATCCCAATGATAAATTAGAGGGGGAAATAATTTCAATATCAGAATCAACGGGTGCAAAGGCATCCTTATTGCCTCCTGACAATGCTTCTGGAAACTTTGTAAAAGTGTCACAACGTGTTCCTGTAAAAATTGCCATTAAAGATTTAAGTAAAGTAAAAAACATTTTACGAGCTGGACTATCATTAGAGGTATCAATTCCAATTAAATAAAATGCCGAAACCACAAGGATTTGCGAAGGTAATCATTGTATTAACCACGATTACCGCTGCCATCATGGAATTATTGGATACTACAATTGTCAATGTTGCCTTAAATCAAATTTCAGGC
>JBEBDG010000278.1:0-3217 GCA_041157165.1 Bacteroidota bacterium | reverse complement strand
TGGTCGCTCAAAAAATATCCAGTATTCGGGCCACCCAATCACGAAAAATTACAATGGCCAATCGCGAATACAGGGCTTTGTTGTATTTTATCGCCTATGGGAAACCGGCTTGGTGGCAGCCATATGTCGCTTCCTCTGCAGAGCATATTTTGAGCACATATGTACTCAAAAAAAAACGAAGCGGCTTGGCAAGTCTATGGAACCACAGTACAACTGATCCGCTCTTCAGAAATAGATTGATCAATTTATTACGAATCAATGACCTCCTGGAACTTTATTTAACCTCATCAAAAACACTTTATCTTAAGGAAAAAGCAAGTTGGGAGCGTATCATCAACATACTTCAACAGCATCTTACTTATATTCCGGGAAAAGGAAAGCTGAATCTGGTAATCAAGGAAAATCTCCTGTTATATTTAATGCGTTCCGCTTCATCGAAAGTTATCGATCCCATTCACTTTGATCCTATTTACTTGTTAGTGGGCCTCTCGATGGATCGTCTTCCTCCCGCTGTAGTTTCCCAGATCAAGTATGAGAATAGACGCCGTGATTTAATGCCTGGTAAAAAAACAGCATATGCTACTGATGAACAGATTTTGGACAGACCTGGTAAAACGATGCATAGTCTGTCCCTCCCAAACTTATCTGACTTTAAGATATTTTTAGAAAGAGGGTATATTCCTCTATCATTCAAAGTGAGAGGGTATTCGAATATCAATGAATTATTCCGAAGGCTTTTAAACAATCATTTGGAAGAATTGGGATTCTTAATAAAGGCAATGGGTCGAAAAACAATTGCAAGATCCAGGTTCCTTGATCGTATTTCTCAAGACAATATTCAGTTGTTCTTACAACGGATAGCCCCGGATAAAGTGCCTTTGTTGAATTGGATTTCCCAAATGTATCTATCGGTAGAAGAAACCTACAAACAGATCAACCAGACCAACATTCGTATCCTAAAATCGATAAATGAAATCACCTTTGAAATTTACACCCAAGAGAACTTAAATACCTTTTCCAATGAAGCATTCATGGAAAAACATTTTGAGCGAATGTCTTTAAGGTACAACATCCGTTTGGAAGTTTTATTGGGATCTATATTTAAGGTTGTACAGGACCAGGCAAGGACGCAGATATACCGCATTCCCTTTAGCATTTCTATACTGGAAAGAATATATGAAAAGAAAGTAGGCGTTCAGTTTGGACATCTTGACAATGCAGAACCTCCAACAAAAGCTGAAGTAGAGGCCAGTTGGAAGAAAAAATCCAACCGCAATTTCATTTTGCCTACAGATGTTTTAAAAGAGTTATTGGTTTTAAATAAATCAGGAATTTTAGGAAAACATCATGTTAAGCTGCATCGTTTGTTACAAGACCAGATGCAATGGCGAAAAGAGGCCAAAGATTGGGAAGAGAATTTGCAAGATGAAGATATTCTGGTCAATCTTTCTGATCAATTGGCATTGGATCCAGTATTTTTTGAACAATCCATTTTACTGAGTAAGAGTTTAATTGCATCACCCTCTGTACCAATCTTATATACCCTCATAAAATCACTATCAAAAGAGCACAAGTCAGATCTTTTGGATCATTTGATTGATTTTCGTGAAGAATATCAGATTCAGGAGCTTCGATCATTGCTGGATAACTTTATCAATCAAAATAAACTTACTTCAAAAAAGTTTGAACAAATCGTTCAAATTCTTTTTAATGATCGGGGTAGTCAGATCCTAAAAGCCCTTGAACAGTGGTTCAAGGTAAATGCATTGTACTTGACCAGAAGTACAGTAATAAATCTTCAACATCGATTTATCCAATTGTCTCTTCAGTTTGTCGACCCAAAACGCAATCTAACTCGCATATTTTCTAATTTACAGGAAACGATAGAGCCAACCATTCAAAAATACCTGCAGGTTCCTGATGATGTAAAATATGTGATGAGTGATCAAGCGCTTTTGAGTCTCGAGCAGCAATTGACCCAAAAGCGATCTCCGGTTTACATAAAGGAAAAACAGTTACTGGCATTTTATTCAATCATTGACCTCGAATCTGAATTAGAGGGAATTGTCAATGACACATTTTTTAAGAATATTTTGTACAGTTTTGATCTCTTAAGAGGCCGATATCGTTCCGTCTTTGTTGAAATCCTCAGAAAGTATAGCATTGCTCCTGAGTTTGCGCAATTTTTTATGGAGGATGGTAATCAGGCATTATGGAGAGCCATTATTTCTGTAATGCCTGAATCGGTTACCAGAAAAACAAACGAGTATTCAAAGATTGTTGACCATTTATTTAATTTACTATCACTGTCTGCTGCTTCAAAAGAGATGTTGCAAAAATTTATCATCTCAAATACCCGTAGTTTCTATTTTTCTGAACCAGAAGAAATCCCTGATGGGTATACATTTTTTCTCCATTTCATTTCTCAGGCAGAAAAAGCAGGTCTGTTGAGCAATCAACAGCGTTTGGATTTAATTCGCAATGTATCCCCTGATTGGCCTACCTTCTTGCGGAAAATTAAAGGTGAAAGGGTACAATTCAAGAACAATCAGATCCGTATTCGCCCAAATGTTTTTCTTAAAATCATCAAAGAAACAAGAACCTGGCCTACTGAACAACCTATACATACTTCAACGTTTACGTTGAGTGAGATTAATTTACAGGGATCATGGAATATTTTGCAGTATGTTTTAAATAATTATGCATTCCCTGCTGGTCACCCATTTGACAAGGAAGACATCAAAACTAATACACTTTATTTTCGGTTATTATTCAAGCAACATCCTGGTTTGTTGTATCGTGTGTTAACTTCGGTAAGAACACCGAGGCAGAAATCATTGTTTTTTAGTTGGTTAGATGATTCAATGGGAATTTCCTTGTTGGCATCTATTTTTAATCATCCTGAGGATTACATTAGGGCAAATATACAGACCTGGACTTCTTATTTTTCCAATGTAAACGAATCTGATTGGAGCATCCAACTGCTCGATTTTTATCTCAGCGGTAAAAAAAGGTCAACTCTTCAAAAATTAATCATTGATTATCTTTCCGAACAAACTTCCATACATGTTTTGGATATTTTGACATGTTTCCATTCCATTGACCCTTCCGCTGATCTTTTTTCCTTGATCCCAACATCAACAATAGATTGGAAGTTGTTACCTTCTTTTCTTTATATCTATGCTGCTGATGATGTTAACTGGTATAAAACATTGCT
>JBEBDG010000277.1:0-3239 GCA_041157165.1 Bacteroidota bacterium | reverse complement strand
CAAAGTAAATTTTCAAAATGCTCCGAACTTGGTTGTTCTTCTAATCCAAAATGTCCAAATGCAGAACCTCTGTGTTTTGCTAAATCCTCCAAATCAATAACCTGGAAGCCGGCATTTTTCATTTCTCTCAATAATTCAGTTTTACCCGAACCTGTTTTACCACCCAAGACCCGTAATGGCAATGGTTCCGATTGAATTTTTAAAACAAAATTTCGATATGATTTATACCCACCTTCCAATAAAAACACCTTCAATCCTGCTGTCTCCAATAACCAAGCCATGCTAGCTGATCGCATACCTCCACGCCAGCAATGTACCAAAATTTCACCTTCAAAAGCTACTTTTTTAGCATATTTTACAAAATTTACCAATTTAGGACCCACAAATTCCAATCCCAACTCAACCGCCTTTTCTTTACCTTGGTGTTTATAACAAATTCCAACTTTTTCGCGCTCCTCATCAGTAAATAATGGTAGAGAAAGTGCATTGGGAATATGTGCTCTTTTAAATTCACCTGGCGATCGAACATCCAAAATGGGCACTTGCATTGCCTTTTTCAAGAAATCAGATGGACTAAGCTTTTGAATCATTGGTGTCTTGATGCAAAAAGTTCATTTCAAAAGACAATGGATCCAATAAATCCAAAAGATCCTTTATGAATCGTTTATTTTGAGGATAATAATTTAAGAAGCTATCTCTTCTCTCTTGCCATGTTCCATTAGGAAACAAGGATGATTGTAAGCGTTCAATTTGTTCAAGCCATTCTTTTTGATTCCTCAATTCTGCCTTTTGTAATTTATGTTGAATTTTATCAAAAGCATTTATTGACCTTTTTAAGTGTGATTTTACACTTTGAATTAAAGTAAAATCAATTTTTTTTGCTTTTTCCTCAATACATTCATACAAATCATTTAATCCCTTCAATTCGTTCTGTAAATTTTGTTCTCCACTACCATGCAATGAAAGAACTACTTGTTTCAATTCGTTTGTATCCAAAAACAATTGATGGGCTTCTAGGCCAATTCGTTTTAATTTTACTTCATGATTAGGTTCCAAAATGGTTACAAAATTTCTTGGAAATAAAATCGGAAAAGGTATTTGATGTAAATCGAAAATGCCTTTTAATTGCAACCAATACACTAATTCTGCAGGCCCGCCAATATAAGCCAAATTAGGCAATATGGTTTCTTGGTACAAAGGCCTTAATATTACGTTTGGGCTAAATCGCTCAGGGAAATGCTCAATTTCAGTTGCCAAATCCTTTTGGTCAAAAGAATATTCTGTATTGATTACCTTGAACCCATTATCTTTTTCAATTCGCTCTCGGATCTCATCTTTTAAATAGAAAAAATTGATATTTCTTGCATTCACCTGAGTTTTATATCCCAAATCCTGAAGATCTTGAGTAGTTTTTTGCACAACTGACTCATGGCCTTGCTCTAGAATATCCTTAACCATAACTGATTTGAATCCTTCTTTTAGAGATTGGTGGTCAGCATCTAAACAAAGTAAACCTTCGTCTCCAAACAAATAATCCATGTAGGCAATGACTGCTTCTGATAAAGTTTTAGCATGTAAGTAAGCCTCCTTGAAAAATTGGACGGTTTCCGGAAAATCTTTAAAAACATGTGATAATTCCTTAGGATTAAATTTACCAACAGCACCCTTTTGCTTAGATTGCCACGTATGTTTTTGATTATGCCAAAAAAAATGATTGATTTCTTCGAAATCATGATCCTCTGAAGCGAGCCAATAAATAGGCACAAAATTAAAATCAGGATACTGCTTTTTTAAACTTCTTGCTAAATTTATGGTACTAACGATTTTATATATCACATAAAGTGGGCCTGTAAAAATATTCAGTTGATGACCCGTTGTAACAGTAAAAGTATTTTTGTTTTCTAATAACTCAATAACCTCATTCCTTCCCAAAGAAGAGTATTGTTCTTTTAAAACATTTACCAATACCTCTCTCTTTTTGGTAGAAAAATTTGATTTTAATTTGATTTGATTTTCAAAAGATTCAAGACATGGTTTTTCGCCAAAAAATGGTTTTAATTCAGGCTTATTGGAAAGATAATCCAATAATAAGGGTGAAAATCCGTTTATATTTTGAATGGGATATACTTCTTTTTTCATTTACTAATTTTGCCTGAATACGAATTTAACGATTATCTTTCGCTTATAGTTCGTAGAAATTTAAATATCTTTAAATGTTTTTTGCAATTTGCGCATAATATCAATGTATTTAAAAAAGTTAATTGCCTTTTTTCTTCTAGTTTCTAATGTAATTTTTGGTCAACAAACTTATCAGTTTTCCCAATATTATTTTAATAAGTTTTTATACAATCCAGGGTTTGCAGGATTTGAGGATTATGTTGATATCAAATCTGGATTCAGAAACCAATGGAATGGGGTAAATAGTACCAACAAAACATTTTATTTAAGTGCTAATTCTGCTATTGGGAAAAAAGATTATACTTCAGACGGCCCAACTCCGAATATATCTAATCAGAAATATTATTCATTCCCAAAAACCCGAATTCGGAAAAATGATGTCAAACCAGAAGCTCATCAAGGAATTGGCCTTCAGCTAGTTAGTGATGAATGGGGTCCGGTAAATACAACTTCCATTTCATTCTCTTATGCCTATCATATTCCCCTTGGAGGTGAGCATAAAATGAGTGCAGGATTTACAATTGGAAATTATTCCAGAACAATTGACCTAAGTCCGGGTAAATTTGACGTAACAGATGCCGGCGATGAATTATTAAATTCAGATGGCAAACTATCGGTTAGTCACAATCTCATTAACCTTGGTGTTACCTATTACAACAGATCTCGATTTATTGGAATTTCAGCAATTCAGCCAATCATTCAAACATTTATCTTTACCAATAATAGTGAAGATACCTTAACAACTAGAAATAGTCTTGGGCAGATGCCCTCTGTGATTGTTTTACAGGGCGGGCTTACCCATGAGTTAACAGAAAATATTAAAATTTATCCTTCTTTTTTGGTTAAATACATAGATAAAAAGCAATGGATTGCTGAAGCCACCTTTCGCGCAATGTATAAAGAAAGTATTTGGGGTGGAATTTCATATCGTTACAAGGAATCTGCTGGTATTCACCTAGGTTTCAAATTAAGTCCAAGTTTACTAGCTAACTACTCTTATGACTTTCAAGGTACATGGGGGCCATTTACTAGATCGCTTTCTTCCAATGAAATCACACTTG
>JBEBDG010000276.1:0-3258 GCA_041157165.1 Bacteroidota bacterium | reverse complement strand
GCGGTCAATGTAAAACAATTTGTTTTTGAGGTGCCAAATTTGAAAACAAAAATGAATGCACTCAGGTATTTTTTACAAAATCCTGATTTTGAAAGAGTTATGATTTTTTGTCGGAGTAAAAATATTGCCAATGATTTGGAAACATTTTTATTGGACGGAATTTTAAAGTCAACGGAAATTCGTGTTATACACTCAAATAAGGGACAAAATACGCGGATCAATGCAATGAGCTTGTTTAGAGAAGGTAAAGTACGTGTATTGGTGACAACGGATGTCACGGCTAGAGGGATAGATATTCCTTTCGTTTCTCATGTAATTAATTTTGATGTGCCTTTGATCTATGAGGATTATGTTCATCGAATAGGCAGAACAGGTCGGGCGGAAGCATTAGGTGAGTCGATTACTTTTGTAACAATGGCGGAAAAATACCATTGGGAAAAAATAGAAAAAATTATTCAACAAAAAATAGAGCCACAAGTTTTGCCAGAAGGGATTCCTGTTGAGCAAACGCCATTCATTGAGCAACAGGAAATGTTAAGAGCTTTGGATGATCAAAAAAGAAGAGAAAATCCAGAATTTAAAGGCGCTTTTCATGAGAAAAAGTCAAAACCTAAAACAAAAAATAGTAATTTAAAGTCCAAATCGAATCGATACGGGAAAAAACGAAAATAGAGCAAATTGAAAAAAGCAATTTTATGTATCTTTTTTGGCCTAATGGCTATAAGTCTCTTTGCAAATGAGGCTAAAAAAGACTCGGTAATTAGAGAACAAAAATACCAAGCTCTTTTTGGAGAGAAGCCTTTGGGCCTTAAAGACCAAAAAGATTTAAATCAGTTTTTATCATCTTGTGATGTTAGTTTTGCTTCTCGAAATGAAGCGGCTACTTATTTTTCCGAACGAGCTTGGGAATATTTAGGCGAGGGAAGATTAGATACAGCTGCTTTTCGATTCAATTATGTAAATGCCTTAAATCCACTGAGTGTAGATGCTTATTGGGGCTTAGGCGTTATTTCTTTTCAAAGAAGGGATCATGAATTAGCGATTAAATTATTGGAAAAAGGACTTTCATTAGATACCACGCAAAGTGCCCTTCGAGTTGATTTGGCCACAGTAAAATTGAATTGTTTTCAAACAAATTTGGCCTGTGGAACACCCCAAGAAGTGGAGGATCTATTAGCAAAAAGTATTCTGCAAGATCCTAAAAATGCCAATGCGTGGATGAAAAGAGCTCAAGCTGCTTATTATTTAGGGGATATTGAAAAAGCGTGGACCTATTTTCATGAATGCAGACAATTAGATATTCTTCAATTAGATATAAATTTTTCGGAATATTTATTACAAAAAATGCCAGATCCGAAAGGCTTTTTTAAATTAAAAGAATAAGATGGGAATTCGTTCTTTTCTTGCTAAAATTTGGGCCCCCAAGGTTGTAAATAAGTATCGAAAGAGTCATAGCAATGCTTTTGAAAGTCAGGATTATTGGATGAAAGCCAATGTGAAAGCAGCTGAAAATACCATTATTGGTAAATCATTTACTTTTTCGAAAATTCAAAATTATTTAGATTTTAAAGCCTCTGTTCCCATTTTTGAATATGAGGATTTTAAGCAATATATAGACGAAGCAGTAAGTGGCACTCCGAATATTTTTTGGCCTGGTAGGCCTTCTTATTTTGCAAAAACATCAGGAACAACGTCTGGAATTAAATACATTCCGATTAGTAAGGATTCTATGCCTTTTCATATTTTAGGAGCAAGAGATGCCCTTTTACACTATGTTTATTATAGTGGGAAAGCGGATTTTTTAGATCGTAAATTGATTTTTTTATCAGGCTCTCCAGAATTGGAACAAAAAAAGGGTGTTTCGATTGGAAGATTATCAGGTATTGTGAATCACCATGTTCCTGCTTACTTGCGAACCAATCAGCTACCCAGCTATGCAACCAATTGCATAGAAGATTGGGAACAGAAATTAGAGGCAATCGTAACCGAAACGCATGATCAGCGAATGGGTTTAATCTCTGGTATTCCCCCTTGGGTTCAAATGTATTTTGATCGATTAGAGGAAAAAACGAGGCAAAAAATAGGTAATTTATTTCCTGATTTTCAAGTATTTGTAACAGGTGGTGTAAATTTTGAACCCTATCGTGAAAAATTATTGGATTCAATAGGTAAAGAGATAGATATACTAGAAACCTATCCAGCATCAGAAGGATTTATTGCATTTCAGGATTTTTCGGGGGAGGAAGGCTTATTGCTTTCTATCGATAGTGGCATATTTTATGAATTTGTTCCCACAGATACGTATTTTACAACGAATCCTGTTCGTTTAAGTTTGACGGAAGTTGAATTAGGAGTAAATTATGCCTTATTATTAACCACTAATGCAGGCCTTTGGGCTTATTCCATTGGGGATACGGTCAAATTTGTTTCTAAAAATCCATACCGAATCGTTGTTACAGGTAGAATTAAGCACTTTATTTCTGCATTTGGAGAGCATGTGATTGGTGAAGAAGTTGAAAAGGCGATGAATGTTGCTTTAAAAGAATTTCCAGAAGTTAAGGTGACGGAATTTACGGTTGCTCCGCAGGTAAATCCTCCTAAGGGTAAATTGCCTTATCACGAATGGTTTGTTGAATTTGACCAAGCACCTGAAAAGCTTGACGCTTTTCAAAACGTATTAGACCAGCAGATGCAAGTGCAAAATATCTATTATAAAGACCTTTTGGAAGGAAGTATTTTACAAACTTTGAAGCTTACAGTTGTACCGAAGGGTGGATTTATTGAAATGATGAAAAAACAGGGTAAACTAGGCGGACAAAATAAGGTTCCACGTTTATCCAATGATCGCTCATTGGTTGATCTAATGTAAATTCAGATTTTTAAGGTATTCAGAAGGGGTTTGTCCAGCCAATAATTTAAAGGTTGAATAAAAATTTGCACGATTGGAAAATCCGGAAAGTACTCCAATTCCATCGATGGAAGTGTTTTTGGTAGTACCCGTTTCTATTAAATGTTTTGCATAATTTACGCGATATTCAGATCTCAGTTCTGTAAATTTCTTTTTTAGAATATATTTTAAACAGATTCTAATTTCTTCGGCGTCATGTTGGATCCCTTTTTCAAGGTCTGATAGAGAGAAATTTGGATTCAAGAAAGGCTTGTGTTCTTCTAAATAAACTTGAATTTTAAGGGCTAATAGTTCATTCTCTTTGGTTTCAAATGATAAGTTTACAGCTTTTTCTTCGGTTCCATGATTTC
>JBEBDG010000275.1:0-3269 GCA_041157165.1 Bacteroidota bacterium | reverse complement strand
ATTAAATACCTATGGAATATCCTATTTATCATAATTTCACTTGGAAAAAGGCCTCTGACGTTCATGTTAGTATCAAGGATGTAGGTTTTTTAAGGGGATTTGGCATATTTGATTTTTTTCGAATAATTGAAGGGAAACCTGTTTTTTTGAAGGATCATTTGGATCGATTTTTGTCTTCTGCATCAAAAATGGGCATTTCTCATTCTTACAAAGAAAATACGTTAACAGAATTGATTTTGGAATTAGCTTCGATGTCGCAGGATGAGTGTCTGGGAGTAAAAATGGTGCTTTCGGCAGGTGAAAGTTTAAATGGTTTTGATCCTGTGGGTGAATCTCAATTGTACATTATACCTTCTGTTTTTTCCTTCGCTGATTTTCAAAAAGGAATGCGATTAAAATCAATTCCTTTTCAGCGAGAAATGGCAGATATTAAAAGTTTGAATTATGCGTTTGCTTTAAGGCATTGGGGCCAAATCAAAGCTGAAGGCTTTGATGATTATTTGTATTATACAAATGAAAAAGGAGTAACGGAATGTTCAAGAAGCAATTTATTTATGGTAAAAAATAAGAAGGTTATTACTCCTCTAAATGGTATACTAGAGGGGATTACTCGAAAAAAAATCGTAGAGATTTGTGAGTCGGAATATGATTTGGAGGTAAGAGATGTTGGCTTAAATGAGTTTTTGGATGCAGACGAGGTGTTTACAACTGGAAGTACAAAGCGTGTAGTACCCATTTTTGAAATTGATGGTAAGGAAATTAATAGAAGAGAAGTTGGTGAAATTACTCTGGATTTATACAATCAAATCAAACGATTTGAACAATAAATATCACTTTGCTGATAGGATTTAAATTAAATTTTTGTTAGGGGTACAACTGCCCCTTTCCCCCTGCAATTTAGCGGTTTTTGATTTAAATAAACTTGTAATTAATTATACCTCTGCATTTGGGGTTGATTCAATTAATTGAATATAAAATTGACTTAAGCAAATGTTTGCGTAAGGAATTAGCCATAAAAATCCAATCCCTAAGGTAAGAATGCATAATAATCCTAAGGCAATGAATCTCATATATAACTTGAATAATTGCCATTTATGTCCTTTCATTAGCAGTTTGCTTCTTTCAATGGCATCTAAGGAACCCAAATTCGGATGGTCTACCAAAATATAAAATGTCATAGAATAGGATAGGGCGGCAACAATTCCGGGGATAATCAATAGGAGCATCCAAAGGAGTGTGAAAATTGAGATGATTAGGTGAGCTGCTAGAAAAACAAAGTATCTATTAAGATCTTTAAAACCTCCAAAGATTAATTCGATTTCAGCATTGTTTTTCCTGATTAATTGTAATCCAAATAAAGCTTGTCCGAATGCAAAGGCACCTCCTAATAAAATGTTTGAAAGATAACCTAAGTTAAAATGTACTGAATTGACTATTTCTTCATATTGATCTGTATCTAAAAATGAGAAAGGAATGGTAAGTGGAAGATTCAAATGATCTTCTGTAAAAAGGTTGAAGGAAGATAAAATAGAAGTTATCAAAAATGCGATTATGGCAGGTAACCACTTTCCTGTTAACTTTTCTCTAGCATTGGAAGTAATTTCTGAATTTGTCATTTTATCTTCGATGGTTTAATTTTTCGGTCTGAAAATCTTTATATTTTCTTCTTTACATTCAATGAAAGGACCACCAATTAAATCGATGCAATAGGGGATAGCAGGAAAAACAGCCTCTAGGCATTGCCTAATAGCCTTGGGTTTACCCGGTAAATTAACGATGAGCCCTTTCCCACGTATTCCAGCAGTTTGCCTGCTTAAAATCGCAGTTGGCACGTATTGCAAACTGACAGATCGCATTAATTCTCCAAAACCAGGCATCATTTTTGAACAAACGGCTTGTGTTGCCTCAGGGGTAATATCTCGAGGTGCTGGACCCGTACCACCAGTCGTGACCACCAAACAACAGTTTTCTAAATCAATCATTTTGCATAGGCAATCTTCAATTTGATCTTGTTCATCAGGAACAACTGCATAGGAAACATCAAAATTAGAATGTATATATTCTTGTAACAGTTCGACCACCGCTTTTCCTGGAATATCTTCGTAAATTCCGGCGCTGGCACGATCAGAAACATTTATAACTCCAATTTTTATCATGATTGTTTATTTCGTTTTTCTATTTTCATAAAGGCTTTCGGACGCTTTTCTTTTTGAATGGGTTCATTCAATAAATCCCTAATGACCACCGATGCACAGGCTCCGCCAAAGGCCGCTGGTAAATAGGAAATTGTACCATAGGCCGATTTTTTAAAATTAGAACCATCTGTTAAAATGAGGGACTCATCTTTTACCTTTTCAAGAGAAAATACAGCTTTAATTCCTTTACCAACCTGCATTTTACGGAGTCTTTTACGCACCATAAAAGCCAAATAACACTCATGGGTGTCAAATAATTCAGCAACGCGTATTTTTGTGGGATCTAATTTTCCACCGGCACCCATAGAACTTACTATTTTAAGTTTCAGATCATAAGCCGTCTTTAATAAAGTTAATTTCGGTGTGACAGAATCAATGCAATCCATCACATAATCAAAATTGTTAGTTTCTAGAATTTCTCGGGCGGCTTCTGGACTCAAAAAAGTTTCATGACTTGTTAAAATTAAATCTGGATTAATCTCTAAAAGTCGATCAGCCATGATTTTAGCCTTTGAAACACCATGATTAGTTGCCAGAGCAACTAATTGTCTATTTCTATTCGTTGGATCAACTACATCTCCATCTACAATAGTCATTTTTCCTACACCGGCTCTTGCTATAAACTCTGCTGCAAAAGAGCCTACTCCACCCAAACCAACCACCAACACATGTGCATTTTGTAATTTCTCGATACCTTGAGGACCAATCAATAATTCTGACCGGCTCAACCAGCTAAGGTTTTTTGTACTCATACTTAGGCTATTTCTTCCTTGATTTGATATTGCGTTGTTTTGTCAGAATTTGTAACCATCAATTCTCCTAGAAATCCAGCTAAAAACAATTGGACACCTAAGATAATTGCCACTAATGCCAAATAAAAGAGCGGGTTATCCGTTACATTTCTGTATTTCATTTGATTGGCAATGTTGTATAATTTTTCACCAATTAACCACAAGGTAATAATTGTTCCCGTGAAAAATGATAAAATACCCAATCCACCAAATAAATGCATTGGTCTTTTTCCAAAGGTTTGAACAAATGTGATGGATAATAAATCTAAAAATCCATATAAAA
>JBEBDG010000274.1:0-3271 GCA_041157165.1 Bacteroidota bacterium | reverse complement strand
TCTTAGTATTTTTTAAGGAGGAAAAAATAGTTGAAAATGGAAAGTGAAAATTGGAGAATAAACAAGATACCTTTCAACTATTAACTTTCAACTACAATAAAATGGCTAAACAACAAACGATCTGGATTACAGGTGCCTCATCAGGCATTGGGGAGGCATTGGCTTATGCATATGCACGAGATAATGCGAATTTGATTTTGTCTGCCCGCAGGGAAGAGGAGTTAAATCGGGTTGCCGAGGCATGTAGAACTTCAAACAATAAGGTTTTAGTTTTACCATTTGATATGACAGACCTCACCTGCCATCAAGAAAAGGTTGATGAAATTTATCAAGTCTTCGGACAAATAGACATTGTTTTTCTGAATGCAGGTGTTAGTCAGCGTTCATATGTATTGGACACAGCCTTTGACGTTTATCGAAAACTTTTTGAAATCAATTTCTTTTCCATCGTTCATTTAGTACAACAAATTATCCCCAAATTTCAGGCTCAACAAACCGGCATATTTGTACCAATTGCTTCCGTAGCCGGGAGAATTAGTACTCCAAGAAGGGCAGCCTATGGAGCTTCAAAGCATGCCTTAATAGGATTTTTTGATTCTCTTAGAGCGGAATTATACCCTTATGGTATTCGTGTAACCACCATTTTACCTGGATATATCAAAACCAATATTTCCATTCATGCCATGGATGCATCTGGAGGATATTATGGTAAAATGGATCCTAACCAAGCCAAAGGCTTGGATCCAGATTGGACAGCAGAAAAAATAAAAAAAGCTGTCTTTGAAGGCAAAAACGAATTTTTTGTTGGAGGTCTTAAAGAAGCTTTTGGCCTTTTTGTCAAACGATTTTTTCCAAATCTTCTTCCATGGCTTTTAAGAAAAATCAACAATACATAAGCAAATTAGATAAAAACGCGTATATTTGCAGACAAGTCAATGATTACTGCATTGATTTATAAAGAAGAAGGGAGAGACTAGGCTCTATGAACTTCTGGCAACCAAATGAATAAGAAATCATTAAGGTGCTAATTCCTACCCCAACAAAATGTTGAGGGAAATATAAACCTTTCTTGTATGCAGGTTAATTTTCAAACATATCGTTATTTACAAGACTTTACCCTTGAGTTGGGTGGCCAATTTCCTGAGCTTACTATTGCCTATCAAACAATAGGAAAATTGAATGAAAAAGGAGATAATGTCGTTTGGATTTGTCATGCATTCACCGGTAGCCATGATGTGGCAGATTGGTGGCAAGGATTAGTTGGTTCAGGCAAATTATTCAATCCAGAGACTCATTTTATCGTTTGCGCAAATATTTTAGGTTCGCATTATGGGAGTACGGGTCCGCTTTCTATAAATCCCAAAACAGGAAAACCCTACTACCATGAATTTCCTAAAATCACAATCAGGGATGTTGTCAATTCATTTGAAATTCTTCGAAAAAATTTAGGGATAAAAAAAATAAAAATTTGTATTGGAGGTTCTTTAGGTGGGCAGCAAGCTGTTGAATGGGGTATCATGCACCCAAACTTATTTGAACAGTTAATTTTAGTTGCAACTAATGCCGTACATTCTCCTTGGGGAATAGCATTCAATGAATCCCAAAGAATGTCGATTGAGGTAGATCCAACTTGGAAAAATGCTGCTCCAGATGCCGGTTTAGAAGGAATGAAAGCGGCTCGAGCAACTGCTTTGATTTCCTATAGAAATTATGAAACCTACCAAATAACACAAACAAGATCCGACAATTCTCTTGGAAATAATTTAAGAGCCATTTCTTACCAAAGATACCAAGGTGAAAAATTGGCCAAGAGATTCAATGCCTATTCGTATTACGTCTTGTCGGAAATGATGGACAGCCAAGATGTTGGTAGAAATAGAGGTGGTGTAATAGCGGCCTTAAAACAAATCAAAGCCAAAACCTTGGTCATAGGCATTAAATCTGATGCCTTATTCCCTATCATTGAACAAGAATTTTTAGCAAAACATATTCCAGACGCATCCTTTCAAATCATCGATTCTTTGTATGGACATGATGGTTTCTTAATAGAGAGCAGTTTAATGACCAAAGCGATTCGACTTTGGCAAAAATTAATTCGATTGGAAATAAACCCAATGGAGGAATTTTTCAAACAATTAGAATTTGCCTAAATGAAGAGAGACCTTTTTGCTTACTCAGGATTATTGGCGTTTATCCTTGGCTTAAAAAGCCTTAAGCCCGATTGGATTCATGAAGACATTTTGTTTATATGGGCTTTTTTTGCATTTCTTGCTTACCTATCCAATTTATTACACGGCATCGGCATGCAAAAAGAAAGAGAAAAATTAATCCCTTTTCATATGGCTACACAAGGAGTTCGTTTTTTATGTAGTCTCCTTTTTGTGGGTACATTCGCCTATTTAAAGGTTGAAAACATATACCTATTCATTATCAACTTTTTTGTACTTTATTTATTTAGTACTTATTTTGAAATAAGTGGATTGCTTCGTAAATTGCGACGTTTTTAGTACCAAAATCAATTTATAAAAGTAAAAAAAGTGGGAATGAGCAATTTGGAAAGGGTTTTCAAGCCAAAAATGCAATTTATAAATATTCTGATTGGAGTATTTTTAATTTTTATCAGTTTTTCAAGCCTAGCAAATGAAACACAAGCAACTGCCAACGTTGCTGAAGGTGCGCATGTAGCAATTGCTGATTCTGCAAAACACACTGAGGAAGCTGCTGAAGAGAAATTTGATGCAGGAAAATTGATTTTGCATCACATTGCTGATGAACATGATTGGCATTTATTTACAATCGGACATTTTCATGCTACTATTCCTCTTCCTTGTATTGTTTACACTGATTCAAAAGGTTTGCAGGCATTTATGTCATCAAATTTCATAAATGAACACCATGAAGAAGTGCCATACAATGGTTTTGTATTGGAGCATGGTAAAATTCATGCTGAAAATGGCGAAAAAGTATGGGATATTTCTATTACCAAGAATGTTGCTTCCATGTTTATTTCAGCAATTTTATTATTAAGTATTTTTATTGGAATTGGTAAGCGATACGCAGAAAATCCACATAGAGCTCCAAAAGGACTTCAGTCGTTATTTGAGCCGATCATTTTGTTTGTAAGAGATGAAATTGCCATCAATAATATTGGAAAAAAACATTACAAACGCTTTATGCCTTATTTATTGACCATCTTTTTCTTTATTTGGTTTAATAATATGCTAGGCTTAATTCCAGGTGGAGCAAATGTAACTGGTAACATTGCCATTAC
>JBEBDG010000273.1:0-3280 GCA_041157165.1 Bacteroidota bacterium | reverse complement strand
CTTGCTTTTAAATAGGAAAAAGTGGCAAAAAGGGCAGTTATGAAAGAGGTAATAACCAATAAATGTCCGACCGAGCCGATGGTTTCGTGTATCATGTAAATTAGTTTACAGCAGTTTGGGTAGTATCAGTTGAAATTTTACCTTCCTGGTATTTAGAGGGGCATTTTAACAATATTTTATCGCAATAGAAGATTTTATCTGATTTCATGCTACCCACAAGCACCAATTTCTCAGATTTTTCAAAATCTTGAGGTTTAGGAGCTCCATAGACAACCTGATTTTCACGACCTAAACTATCTACCACTAAAAATTCCAAACGATTGGCATCCATAGCAGCATTAAAATGCAGACCTAAAATATTTCCTTGATCGTCTTTTTTTAGTTTTCCAACCACATGTACTTTTTGATTCGGATCGCTTAATCCGATGCGTTCTGCTTCTTCAAAACCAACATAGGTGCTTGCATCACCACTGGTAATAAGGATAATACCTATTGCTACTGCGATAAGGATTAGCCCAACAATATGTGTTTTTTTCATTTTTTTAGGCGGTTTTCAAGTTTACTCAGCTTCGAATCTAATCTAAATAAAAACGCAAATAAACCGAACAAAATTACTAATATAACGGCTATAACTACATAAATTTTTCCATCTGCTCTAAAAGCATCTGCCATTTCAACATAATCCATATTATTCCTGTTCTTCTAAGGTTTCTTCTATTTTCTTTAAACGGATTTTAATATTGGCAATCCAAAATCCAAGGAGAGTCCAACCAATGATAGCCGGATAAAATACCATACGCATTCGATTGTCCAAATCCATTGAGTTGAATCCTGGATTTCCTCCATTTCCTGGGTGAAGTGAGTCTGTTAGTCGAGGCAATATCCAAATCAAGACCATGAAAATGACAAATGCAAAAATATTATACACATTGCTTATTCGTGCTTTTTGTTGTTCGTCTGGTAAGGAAGATCGAACTAATAAATAGGCAAGATAAATCAACATTCCAATAGCAACTGAATTTAATTTT
Source organism: Bacteroidota bacterium (assembly GCA_041157165.1). Classification (GTDB taxonomy): domain Bacteria; phylum Bacteroidota; class Bacteroidia; order Cytophagales; family Spirosomataceae; genus Sandaracinomonas. Next base: position 2,252 of record JBEBDG010000273.1, on the reverse strand, counting down.
GGATCGTTTGTCCACCAAGCACCCCAGGTAAATTTTGCCCAAATACTACCTGTGATTAGTCCTAAAACAGCAAAAATCAAACCTGTTTCAACATATGCATTTGACTCTAAATCATACTTCAAATTTGAGCTTTGTAAATATTTAACGGAATGATAAACAGAACTTATCAATAGAAAAATCATCGAAAACCACATGGTCACATGGAAATACAAGTTTCGAACCGTTTCATTCAATATAGACTGACGAGGAACTTGCCCATTAAGACCCATTATTATAGTATAAACCAATAATATAATACACAAAATTTTCCAAAAATATTTTTTTAATGTCTCCATATAAATGGGAATAATATTCCCGATAATGCAATTACAATTAAATCTAGGGCAAATAAAACTCCCATTTCATCCCAATTCTCTGCAAAACCAAATCCATCAAGAGCACTTTTGGATAATTTGATAAGCAAAAGTAATAAAGGAACAATGATTGGGAAACTCAAAACTGCCATTAAAGTAGCAGAGTTTTCCCCTTGGGCGGCAATGCCTGCAATCAGCGTTAGGGTCGAAGCAAAACCTATAGAACCCAAAATCAATGCAAAAAGGTATAAGGAGAAATTTCCAACAGGATTCCCCATTATCCATGAATAAAACAAAATTCCTAAAACTGACATTCCCAACAGCATTAGGCTGTTGTATATTATTTTGGAATAAATGATGCTTTCAGGTTTAAATAATTGAAAATAAAATAGATTGCGTTCTTTATGTTCTTGTGTAAAACTTTTGCCAACAGCATTAACAGCAGTAAATAGAAGAATGATCCAGAACAAGGTATTCCAAGTAATGGGATGAATAGCCTGGTTTTTTGCCTTAAAGGACAGATAGCATATGAAAATTGTTGAAGCCAAATACAGCAATAATCCATGCAAAGCAAATTTTTGCCGCCACTCCAGTGCCAACTCCTTTTTTACCAGTACAAAAATTTCGTTCGACTTCATTTCTTTTTAAATGACATGCAAGTTACAAAATGATTAAATACCTTTTAAATTTTACCATTCCTAATATTAATCATTTTTTCAGAGCAAAATTTTACTACCTTTGTGTCTAATTTTGAATTATTCTAAATAAGTATTGAAAGAGTAAATGAAATGGGAACATTAGCGGATTTAAAAGTGGGGGAAAAAGCGGTAATTTCAGGATTTTCAGATGAAATTTTATCTTTGAAATTATTGGAGATGGGCTGCTTGCCTGGTACCATGGTTGAGCTAATGCATACCGCACCTTTTGGTGATCCTATTGCCCTTAAAGTTTCAGGATACACGCTTTCCATGCGTAAAGAGGAGGCATCAACAGTCAAAGTTAAAGAGTGTAAAACAATTTAGGGATTGGGAAATCGAGCGAAAATAGCGTTAATAGGAAATCCGAATGCGGGTAAATCGTCCTTATTCAATAGCCTAACAGGTCTTCGTCAGAAAACAGGAAATTTTCCAGGGGTGACGATGGATAAGTTGACAGGTGTTTGGGAAATGGATCCTGGAAAGGAAATTGAAATTTTAGATTTGCCAGGTATCTATTCTATTTATCCTAAATCATTGGATGAGGAATTAGTAATTAACATTTTAGGAAATCCAGGGCACGAGGATTATCCAGATATGGCCATTGTGGTGGCAGATGCGTCTAATTTAAAAAGAAATTTGCTTTTGTTTTCTCAAGTGCGTGATTTGGGAATTCCAACTGTCTTGGCACTTAACATGATTGACGTTGCGGAAAATCAAGGTTTTGTCATCAATTCTTTAAAATTGGCAAGAGAATTGAATGTTGAGGTAGTAGAAATAAATGCAAAAAGAGGAATCGGGGTCAATGGTTTAAAATTAGCCGTTGCCAAGACCCTTGATAATAAATATGCCTCCAATGATTCCCTGCCATTGCCTGTTGAGGACCAATTGCTTAAAGATATAGAAGCTAAATTTGGAGAGGCCGAACCTTACCGGGCTCTTTTATGGTTGATGGAACATGATCGCATGAAAATGTTTACACCTGCACAAAGAGACGCTTTTGACGGGATAATGGTGAAAAACCATTTTTTTGCCAAAACCTATCAATCTAGAGAAACGGTTAAGCGATATGAAATATTAACTGAAATTGTTGATCGTTGCGTAATAAATCTTAATCGGAAATGGGATGATGAACCTGTCAGAACTTGGACTGACAGACTAGACAAAGCCTTCCTTCATCCGATTTTTGGATACCTAATTTTCT
>JBEBDG010000272.1:0-3299 GCA_041157165.1 Bacteroidota bacterium | reverse complement strand
ATATTCCTGTGTCAGCCATTTCTACAAAAGACGGACAATTGAGTGCAGGAGATAAAAAATTATCCTATGCCGACTTAGCAAAGCAAGTTAGTGAATGGGAAACGGCCTCTACACCTGAACTGAGGCCTTCTTCAAGTTTTAAATACGTTGGCACCTCACAAAAGAGAATTGATTTATCTTATAAAATTAGTGGAAAGCCAATTTATGGAATCGATACTGTGCTACCAAATATGGTGTATGGGGCAGTTCTTTACACGCCTTTTATTAATGGGAAATTAAAAAATGCGAGTACTAGTGTAGCTAAAAAAGAAAAGGGCGTATTACACATTGTAGAGGAAAAGGAATGGATAGGGGTCATTGCAACATCTCGATTTGCAGCTCAACGTGCTGTTGAAAAAATAAAAGCAAACTGGGATTACGACGCTACAATGAATTCCACTCAACTAGAAAAATCAATTCAAGTTGGAAATGGAGATGAAGTAATTATTCAAAAGGATGGAGACACAGAAGCGGCACCAGGTGAAATAATCATTGGGAACTTCCGGACTCCAATTGGGTTTCATGCCTGCATGGAGCCATCTATTGTGGTTGCAGATTATAAACCTGATAAGCTTACGCTTTATACATCTTTCCAAAATGCGGCTTATATCCAAAACGCTGTTTCTGAGGCTTTAGGGATTGACAAAAAACAGATTGAAACCATATCCACTTATGTAGGGGGTGGATTTGGGAGAAAAGCTGTGAAGACGAATGCAGTGGAGGCGGTAATTTTATCCAAAGCAATTGGAAAGCCCGTTCAGCTCCTCAACACACGTCAGCAAGAATTTCAGAATGGCTATGTTCGAACAAATACCCACCATGTGTTGAAAGGAAAATTAGGGGAGGATGGTAAAATTTTGGCCTTCGAACATGATCTTGCCACTGGGCCTATGGGCTACCAACTGATGCCATCTATTGCTATTCCTGTTTTAGGAGCAGATTTTATTGTTGCTGGACATGGCTCTCGGGTAGCTTATAACATTCCAAATATTAAAACGACAATTTGGCAAAATGAGACACCCTTTGAGTCGAGTATATGGCGTGGAATTGGAATGTTTGCCAATACATTTGCAATTGAAAGTTTTATGGATGAATTGGCCCATAAAGCAGGCGTTAATCCACTTACCTTTCGAATCAACCATTGTGACGAAGGCCCTCAAATGACTCGTCGGAAAAAATTACTTGAGAGCTTAGCCGTAAAATCTGGCTGGTTTTTGCCTAAATCGGACGAAATAGGTCGTGGAGTAGCTGTTTGTGATGATCGAAAAACAATTTCAGCTGCCGTGGTTGAGGTTCGGATGGTGGACGGGGCTATTAAAGTTACTAAAGTCACACAGGCGATTGACCCAGGTAAAATAATAAATCCTGAAGGCGTAAAACAGCAAGTAGAAGGGGCCTCTTTAATGGCAATAAGTGCCAGTTTATTTGAAAAAGGAACTATTGAAAAGGGACAATTTGTTCAGACGAATTTCCATACATATCAAGTCCTGCGCATGAACGATGCGCCAGCAATAGAAGTATTGCTGCAAGAGGGCGATGAGCAACCATTAGGAGTTGGAGAACCACCCATTTCTCCTATTGGCCCTGCTATTGCAAATGCTGTCTTTAACCTGACAGGGAAGCGTTTGAGGTCAATGCCTTTGCAAGAGGCATGGAATAATTTAAATAGTTAAATAACTATCTAAATTTTATATAAAATTATGAAGTTGTACAATCGTAATTGAGCACATTTAGGTGAAACGTATCCAATCAATCGATATTGTCCGAGGCTTAGTGATGGTTTTGATGGCCTTAGATCATGTGCGGGATTTAATGCATGTTGATTCGATTTCGCAAAGTCCGACTGATTTAAGTGTGACGACTCCATATTTATTTTTTACGCGCTGGATAACCCATTTATGTGCCCCAATTTTTGTTTTCTTGGCGGGGACATCCGTTTATTTTTCTGTTCAACAGGCAGGTGATATACAAGCCTCCAAAAAACATTTACGAAAGAGAGGTATTTGGTTGATTATACTTGAATTTTCTATTGTGAATTTTGCCTTGTTTTTTGATGTAGGCTTTCATACATTTTTATTTGAAGTGATAGCGAGCACAGGATTTGGATTTATAATTCTGTCTTTATTGCTGACATTTTCAGCAAATTTCACTGGCTTATTAGGATTGATTATTATTTTGGCCCATAACCTTTTGTTGCTTTTGCCAATTGCTGAGCATTTGGCCATCAACACATTGCTCATGCCATTTTTTAATCTTTCTGCATTTCCTCTTTTTGCTGACAAAATGTTGGTAGTTGCGTATCCTCCCATTCCTTGGCTGGGAATTATGCTTTTGGGGTATTCAATGGCAAGAATCTTTGAATGGGAGCCTGAAAAGTCAAAGAAAATGTTCAGTCGAATTGGTTTGGGGATGTTGGTAATCTTTGTCCTAATTCGCTATTGGAATGCATATGGAGATCCTTTGCCATGGAGTTTGCAAATGAAGCAAGGCTTCACCTTTTTATCCTTCCTAAACATTAGCAAATATCCACCATCGCTCTTGTTTTGCTTCATTACACTTGGTATCATGTTTTTTATTTTGGCCCTCGTGGAAAACCTTCCTGAAGGTCTCAAAAAGTTTTTGAGGGTCTATGGGCGCGTTCCTTTATTTTATTTTGTGATTCATTTTTATTTGATTCATATCTTGACCCTTCTGATGCTATTTCTACAAGGATTCCCTTGGCATCTTTTTTCGTTTTCAAAAGGTACCTTCGGAAGACCCCTTGGTGTAGAGAGTGGTCTATCCTTGTGGGCCGTTTATTTGGTTTGGGTATTCGTTGTTTTGTTGCTCTACAAACCATGCGAATGGTTTGGAAGGTATAAAATGATGCACCCAAAATGGTGGCTTAGGTATTTTTAAAATAGGAGTAATTATTTTTTTACAATTTTATGTACAAGCCGATACATCGGCTTGTCTACAGATTGAATCTCTAATAAATAATTTCCGACAGATAAGGAATTCAATGGAATTATTTGGCCATTGCTAACATTGTTTTTTAGCAATAATTCTTGACCAATTAAATTATAAATGGAGACATCAACCCTTTCACCAAAAGTAGAAGGAAACTGAACGGATATATAGTCTTCAATTGGGTTTGGGAAAGGGCTTGGCTGGTCGCTTATCTGATTTGCTAATATTATTTCACAACCATCTTTTCCAACGGGCGCACCTTTTGTTGAATTTGGGCATTTATCAATATCATTTTTTACACCATCGCCATC
>JBEBDG010000271.1:0-3304 GCA_041157165.1 Bacteroidota bacterium | reverse complement strand
ATGGAATAGACACCAAAGAACGTAAAGTAGCACAACGCTCTGTCCAAACCGGAAAAATATCCATTCCGGAAATGAAAAAAGCAGTATATTTTTTGAGTTTTTTGTCTTTGATAAGCGGTATTTACCTCATTTACATTAGTTTGAGAGACTCAACCTCTCAGGATTTTGTCATTTTTTTGCTTTTAGGTATTTTAGCTATTATGGCTTCAATCACTTATACAATAGGCAAAAAACCTTATGGATATCTTGGATTAGGTGATTTATCGGTTTTTCTATTTTTTGGCTGGGTGGGAACATGTGGATCGTATTACTTACAAACAAAAGTATTTGATTGGAGTATTTTATTACCTGCCAGTTCATCTGGATTTTTATCTGTAGCTGTCCTTAATTTAAATAATTTAAGAGACCTAGAAAATGATCGGGTGAATGGAAAATATTCTGTACCTGTTCGAATTGGAAAAGAAAAAGGCTTTATTTATCAAAAATCACTTTATCTACTAGCCATTGTATTTGGGATCATTTATTTAGTCCATCGGTCTACTGGCTTTAATTATTTAATTTGGATTGTATTTTTAATTGGTGCGATTCCTTCAATCCTTATTTACAGAAAATTAAATGATCAAATGGAATCAGCCGCCATTGATCCTTATTTAAAAAAGACGGCCCTAAGTACCCTTTGGTTTATCATACTTTTGGGTATTGCCTTACAAATCTTTAAACTTGTCTAAAAATGAATCAAATGAATTGCAAAAATATCCTTTCGCTTATTGCCTTTTTAGGTATTTCTATTGGAGCCATGTCACAAGATGTGAATTATATGGAGTTAGGTCTTACTCAAAACAAGTCAGGTAATTACGCGGAAGCTTTACGCAATTTCAGTTTAGCGATTGAAAAAAATGCAGCTAATCCTGAGCCTGAGGCTTTTTACAATCGTGGTTTTGCAAAATATAATTTAAAAGATTTTTCTGGAGCTATTGCAGATTTTGATAAGGCTATTGAACTTAAACCGACCTATTTCGAAGCATTCATTGCTCGTGGACAAAGCTACAGTAAGAAGGAAAATCATAAAATTGCTATTCAGGATTACAATGAGGCTATTCGCTTGAATCCATTGGAAAGTACAGCCTATTTTAGCAGGGGAATATCTAAAACTAAATTAGAAAATTTTAGAGGTGGATTGTCCGACTTTAATAAATCTTTGGAACTATATCCAGAATATGCTCCAAGTTATGCCTCTCGGGGAGATTGCAAAATTCAACTTGGTGATTATAAAGGAGCTTTAGAAGATTTCAACAAGGCAATTGAAATCAGTCCAAAACGTGCAGGATATCTATCAGGAAGGGCTTATAGTAGGATGAAATTAGGTGATTATTCAGGTGCAATTAAAGATTACAATGAATCCATCAAATTAAGTCCAGACGATGCTGACGACTGGTACTACTTGGGATTTTGCAAAACGCAATTAGAAAACTTTAGAGGAGAGAATGGTGAAAAAGGGGCATTAGAAGATTTTAGTAAATCTTTGGAAATAAATCCAAACAAAATTGCTTCTTTATATGGTAGAGGATTTGTAAAATCTAAGTTAGGAGACCATAGAGGGGCTATTGAAGATTTTACTAAGGCAACGGATGCTGGAAATCTGGAGAATATCAAACTAGTTTATTCAGGTAAAATATCCAAAATTCAATTAGATGAACTAAGAAATGGAATTTTAGATAAAACCAAAATGACTGAATTTACTACTGAAAAATCGGAAGTATATTTCAATCGTGGTATTGCTAAAGCGAAATCAGGAGATCCCAAACAGGCCATTGAAGATTTCAATAAGGCCATTTCATTAAATCCAGTTTATGCAGAAGCATTTTTCATGCGTGCGATCTCAAAGTCGAATTTAGGAGACCAAAGAAGTGCCCTACAAGATTGCAACAATTCCATTTTTTTGCAGGCCAAATATGCAGAGGCTTATTTTCTAAGAGGCATATTAAAAATAGCTTTATCAGATAATTCTGGATGCAATGATTTAAGTAAATCTGGAGAATTAGGGTATAGTGGTGCTTATAATGTGATAAAGGAGGTTTGTAATTAATTATTCAAATCTAAGATGTTTAACAGACTCCCCTGAATTGGCTAATTCCAGTAAGGAATCAATACCAATTTGTAAATGAAGATCTACAAAATTAGTTGTTACTTTTTTGTCGGACTCTTCTGTTTTTACACCGTCTGGAGTCATTGGATTATCTGAAACCAAAAGCAATGCGCCCCTAGGAATTTTATTGACAAATCCTACGGTAAAAATAGTTGCCGTTTCCATATCAATCCCCATGGCTCTAATGTCTGTCAGGTATTGTTTGAAATTTTCATCATGCTCCCAAACCCTTCTGTTGGTGGTATAAATTAGGCCTGTCCAATAATCCAATTCATGTTTTTTAATCATGGAAGAAACGGAACGTTGTAGACGAAAAGAAGGCAAGGCTGGAATTTCCTTTGGTATGTATTCATCTGATGTTCCTTCGCCCCTAACCGCAGCAATTGGTAAAATTAAATCGCCTAAGGCTAAATGCTTTTTCAAACCTCCACATTTTCCGAGAAACAAGACTGCTTTAGGTTCTATGGCTGAAAGGATATCCATCACTGTTGCGGCCATTGGAGAACCCATACCAAAATTAATAATGGTAATATTGTCAAATGTAGCCGTTTGCATGGGGCGCTCTTGTCCCATAATCTCTACGTTGAACTTTCTTGCAAACATTTCAACATAATTCTTGAAATTTGTTAGAAGAATATATTTCCCAAAACGTTCAATTGGTGTACCGGTATAACGAGGCAACCAATTATTCACAATTTCTTCTTTTGTTTTCATAAGATATTAGTTTGAGTTAAGCGCAAAAGTAAGTATTTTAGGGATTGAAAGATTATGACAACTGAAGCAGAACTCTCATTGGCCTTCCCAAGTTTTGAATACAAGTTACAAAAAACGGATGGTAAACTTACGATTTATGATGAAGTGAGTAAAAAATTTAGGGTTTTGACACCAGAGGAATGGGTCCGTCAGCATTGTCTACATTTTTTTATTCATCATTTACATTATCCAGCCAACTTGATTAAACTTGAAAATCAAATTAAAATAAGTCAAATGAATCGTCGAAGTGACATATGTGTATTTGATAGACAAGGAAACTTATTTTTAATGGTGGAATGTAAAGCACCTCATGTGCCTTTGGATGTAAATGTTTTGCAACAAATTAGTCAATACCAGTCCAAATTACGATCAAATTTTTGGGCTATAACCAATGGAATCAATCAT
>JBEBDG010000270.1:0-3340 GCA_041157165.1 Bacteroidota bacterium | reverse complement strand
CAAAATTCAGTGATATTTCGAGTAAAGCCTTAAAAGCATTGAAGAAAAAAGGTTTTACGCATATTTATGCTACCGGATTATTGGAGCATGCCACAATGGAAGATATGTCACAATATGGCTCTCCTTTAGATCATCCAGATGTTGTTAAGGGAAGATGTGGTTCCCCTTTTGCTATTAAAGATTATTACGATGTAAATCCATTTTTTGCCAATCAACCGCAAAATAGAGGGTCGGAATTTCAGGATATGCTTGATCGAATCCATAAAGAGGGCTTAAAACTCATCATTGATTTCGTGCCCAATCATCTTGCTAGAAATTATTATTCAGATCAAAAACCTAAAAATGTTAAGGATTTTGGTGTTTCTGATGACAAATCAAAATCGTTTGATCCTCAAAACAATTTTTATTATTTACCTGGTACGCAATTTAGTATTCCTGATGGTGTCAAATCTCCTGTAAAATCTACAATTAATTATGTAGAAATTCCTGCCAAGGTGAGTGGAAATAATGTATTTAATGCAAAACCTTCTATAAACGATTGGTTTGAAACGGTTAAACTTAATTATGGTGTTGATCTTCAACAAAATAATACCACTTTTTTCAATCCTATTCCTGATACGTGGAAAAAAATGACGGATGTGTTGACCTTTTGGACCGAAAAAGGTGTTGATGGCTTTCGTTGTGACATGGCAGAAATGGTTCCTGTTGAGTTTTGGAACTATGCCATATCAAAAACAAAATCTTTAAATTCGAATTTAATCTTCGTTGCTGAAATCTATCAACCGGCCTTGTATAAAGATTATATTTTTAAAGGTGGATTTGATTATTTATACGATAAAGTGGGTTTATATGATGCTGTTCGTCGTTTGATGGAAAATAAAGATCATGGAACGGTAGAAGATATAACAAAGGTGTGGCAAAATGAGTCTGGCGATTTTGCTGCTCATATGTTACGTTTCTTGGAAAATCATGATGAACAACGAATAAATACACCTTCTTTTGCTAAAAATAATATTTGGTCTACAATTCCTGGAATGGCAGTAACGGCATTATTACATGATGGACCATTAATGATTTATTTTGGTCAAGAGTTTGGAGAACAAGCCACAGAAAAGGAAGGGTTTAATCAAGCAGATGATCGGACAAGTATGTTTGATTTTTGGCGGGTGGAAACTCATCAAAAATGGATGAATGGAGGGAAGTTTAATCAGGACCTATTAAATCAGGAAGAAAAATCTTTAGACGATTTTTATTTCGATTTATTGAAATTTGTTCATTGCGAATCGGTATTTCAATCAGGTAAGTTTTTTGATTTGCAATATGCACAATCTCATGATTATGATCACAAAAAGGTATATTCTTTCATTAGATATACGAAAGATCAATCAAATGTGATTATTTGTAATTTTGATGCCAACAATACAAAAAAATTCTTGTTAGAAATACCTTCCTTGGCCAAAGAGATGATGGGAAAATCAGATCTGAAATTGCAAATCAAGAAAACATGGATTTCTCCTGTTTCAAAAGATACGGCTATATTAGATGGATTTCAAATTTCAATTCCTGCTAATTCTGTGATGATATTAAACCTTAAATAAGAAAAAATGAAAAAACCTAAACTAAGTCTATCCCAAATTATCAACATGAGTGTTGGTTTTTTAGGGATACAATTTGGATTTGCCCTTCAAAATGGCAATGCATCTCGCGTGTTGCAAAGCTTTGGGGCTGATGTTGAACAATTGTCTTGGTTTTGGTTGGCAGCTCCACTCACAGGGATGATTATTCAGCCAATTATTGGTTTTTATTCAGATAGAACCTGGAATAGATTAGGAAGAAGAAAACCATTCTTTTTGTCTGGGGCTATTATTGCTGCTTCTGCCCTATTGTTTTTTCCACATGCAGGTGCGCTGGCCTCTTTTCTACCTCCATTAATTGTAGGTGCAGGTATTTTAATGATGATGGATGCATCATTTAATGTAGCTATGGAGCCTTTTAGAGCATTAGTAGCAGATAATCTTTCAGAAGAACAAAATACACTTGGTTTTTCAGTTCAAACTTTTTTAATAGGAATTGGGGCTGTAGTGGGTTCCTGGTTGCCCTATATTTTTGCTAATTACTTTGACATTGCAAAAGATGCACCTGAAGGACAAATCCCAGCAAATGTTCAATTTTCATTTTATGTAGGGGCATTTGTTTTTATTTCCGCCATTATTTGGACGATTATTACCACCAAAGAATATTCGCCTGAAGAAAGAGCAGAAATGGGTTATGTGGAAGATCATTCTCAAAATGATTCGCTTGGTTCTGTTTTTACTTACATAAAAAATATGCCAGCAACCATGAAGCAATTAGGATTGGTTCAATTTTTTTCTTGGTTTGCTTTGTTTTCAATGTGGGTGTTCTCTACTCCTGCCATTGCTCATCATGTATATGGTTTATCCATGGAAGATCACAGTTCACCTACTTATCAAACAGCTGGTAATTGGGTTGGAATAATATTTGGGGTTTATAATGGTGTTTCTGCCATTTATGCCATGTTTTTACCCAAAATTGCCGCTAGAATTGGAAATAAGTCAACCCATGCATTCTCATTACTTATGGGTGGACTTGGATTAATTTCTATTTATTTTATTTCAAATCCAGACTATTTGATTATCAGTATGATTGGGGTTGGAATGGCCTGGGCGAGTATTTTAGCGATGCCTTATGCTATTTTAGCCGGTTCGATTCCGATGCAAAAAATGGGTGTATATATGGGGATATTTAATTTCTTTATTACGATTCCTCAAATCGTTAACGGAATTATAGGTGGACCAATCGTTAAACATTTTTATGCAGGAAATGCAATTTATGCCATTGTAATGGCAGGAATTTTCTTTATTTTAGGAGCTATTTCAGTTCTCTTGATTAAAGAAAAATAAGATGCAAAAAACTTTTTGCTTGATTTTCTGTGTTTTATTAATTTTTCTATTCGAATCGAATGGTCAAATTATTGATCAAAAATTAAAAATAACTATTGAGAAATCAAGAGAAGAAGGAAAACCCATGCAAATTGCAACGCATTTTTTAGGTTTGCCTTACGTTGCTTTTGCTCTTTCTAAGGAAAACCCAGAACAATTAATTACAGATTTAAGTGGTTTCGATTGTGTCACCTTTTTTGACAATGTGTATGCCTTATATAAATCCAAAGGAATTGATTCTGTTTACATTAACGAATTAATCAAAGTAAGATATTATCATCCAGGTAGGGTAACTTTTGAAAATCGAAACCATTATTTTTCATCTACTATTGAAAAATTAAGCAGAGAAAATGAGTTGATTGCAATTAAAGAACCAAGTG
>JBEBDG010000269.1:0-3373 GCA_041157165.1 Bacteroidota bacterium | reverse complement strand
CATTACCTTGTAACACATAGCTCAGATCTAAGTTTAATTGCTGCATTGCCTATCCTTCACTCAAATAGCCTGCTCTATGTTGTTGCACTTGCAATCATTGCCACTGTTATACCCTCTTTTTTAATCAGCGGTGGGATGAAAAGGATCGGCAGCAATGATTTAGCTATCATTACGAGCATTGGGCCAGTTTCTACCTTATTTCAAGCAAGATGGATACTGGGTGAGCCATTTAGTTTGGAGCAGATTATTGGAACTATCCTTGTGATTGTGGGCGTTTTACTTGTAAAAAAAGTTGGGGCAACCAAGACGAATCCCGATTACCCCATTTATCCTTCCCCCAAAGGATAATACTTTTATGTATTTAATATTTCTCTAATTCGTTTTTTTTCTGAATGTAAATATTCATTAGAAAAGTTTCTATCTCCAATTATTTAGTAAACTAAGCGGTGAAAATTGTTTTTATAAAACAAATGATTTGTTTATAATTAATTATATATTAATAAAATATTAAATTCAACTATTTACACATTATATAAAATTCATATTATATATTTTCATTAGTTTTGTTTGATGTTTCTAAAATATTCAATCCTAACCATTATTTTAATCCTGATCCATTTTTGCGGTATTGCTCAAGTGGATCCTAGCATCAAGCCTTTATCTAAAGCCGAAATTGCCTTGCTCGACTTTATTACGCAAGACTCATCTAATGACCTTAGTTTAGACTTATTTAAGGAGAATTTAAGATTTGGTGCTCCTAATAAATTAGCCAACGGCATCACCTTGTTAAAGAAAAACCAATCTTTATTCATTCAATTAATGGGCTCTGGTCGACTTTACAAGATTCAAAAGAAGGCCCCAAGTCAATATCAACTCATTAGATTTGATTCAACTTTCCATTCTGGGGTGAATTTTGGATGCATCAATGTATTTTACAAGGATAGTTTGTTTCAATTTGGAGGCATCGGATTTTGGAAAATCAAAGATTATTTTTCCTTTTTTAGTGATAAAACACATGAATGGGAACTTTATAGTTCAAATACAGGAGTGCCCGTATTCCAAGCGCCTGAAAAAGGAATATTGTATTTTATTGATCCAACAAGTGGTAAATTCTATTTATCCAATTCTATCCATCAACAAGATTTCCCAAATACTCTAACGACAAACACATCAGACAGTTGTCGTGTTTTTGATTTTAAAGAAAGAAAATGGATGAATCTGGGCAAATTCAATCCAGTGCTTAAAGAAATTGCTTTGAAAAGTGTGGACTTAAAAACCAAATTTGGTCCTTATTTAGTTTTTCACTCAGACTTAGAATTGTATTGGCTTAATTTTTCTAAAAATCAATTTGGCAATTTAGTATTAGACAAGCAAGCCGAATTCAGAGAAAAATGGCTTAAAATTTATAAAGGACGGCCGGATCATATGTACCAATTTGTAATGGGCTCGAATTTTTATTTAATACGTATCGAAAAGGATGGTCAACTCAAGTATGAAACGATCGCCTTAAAAGAAAAAGACTTTGCAAATGTAAAAACTCAACCTGTATATATAAGTAGTCCTTTCAGTTCATTATTAAAAAAAATTGAACCTGCTAAGTCATATATAGGAAATGTCTTTTCCGTGTTACTTGTATTGCTGCTCTATTCTTTTTACAATAAAATATTCAAGAAAAAGAAAATTCCAAAAGAAGTACAATCCATCTTATATAAAAACTTTTTTAGTTCATTGACGATTGTAGAAAAAGAATTAATTCAAGCAATCTATCAATTACAAATTAAAAACGAACAGATAAGTATAAAGATGATCAATAAAATAATTGGTGTTCATCAAAAAGATACGATTACACAAAACAAAAGCAGAAGTGACTACTTTTTAAAAATCAATCAGAAATTTAAATTAGCAACTAGAGCATCTGAATTATTAATTATAAAACAAAGAGAAGAGTCAGATAAAAGACAATTTAATTATAATATAAACCTCCTATTTATTAAACAAATTGAAAAGCTATATTTAGATAACCAATAAGCTGCAGCCCCTTCTTGCACTATTATCCAGCCTGCCAATAATTTCGAAACTTCCATCTGGATAAACTGTTCCAACATCTTCTGTTGCAATAAAAGCACAGCTGTGTAGATTGGCTAGGTCTATGATATGCAATACGCCTCTACCCGTCTCTGTAATTTCGCTTGGGTCTGATTCATTCGCAACTAGCACTCTCATCCATGGAGGACATTTGTATTTTCCAGCACCTATAGAATAGGCCTGACTTAATAATTCAGTCATCCCATATTCAGAATGAATGGATTTAACACCGAAGCCCTTTGATAAATAAGCATGTAATGCAGGTTTTGTCAATTCGGCTTTCCTACCTTTCATTCCGCCTGTCTCCATCACAATTGTATGGGATAATTTCTGCGGGAATTCATCAACAAAATCCATCAAAGCAAAACTTACCCCAATCAATAATGTTTTTTGTTGTTTCTTTTCTACTACCTCTAATGTCTTATTTAATTTTTCAAAATCATATAAATAAAATCCACTTAATGGATTTTGACTTGCTTCAATTAAATGATGGGTCATATACACAAGGGAAGAATTTTGCCTTTCTAAATAATTGGGCAAAAGTCCAAGTATACAGTAGTCTTTTGGAGATCCATAAAATTGATTAAAACAAGTCGTAAAGCTTTGTTCATAAACAGATAAATCTGCTACATAATGTTTACTAAGCGTATCTTCAGTTGTACCACTACTTTGGAAATAGAAATCGGGACAAATAGCCCCAGTAAATATGGAATGTGTCTTAAAAAAGTGGATTGGTAAAAAGGGGATCTGATCTAGTCTTTCAACTTTTCCTAAATCAACTTTCATTAAATCAAGCCATTCAGCATAAACCTTATTTAAAGCAGCTTGGCGCCTCATTAAATCTAAAGCATGGGTTATGAAATTGGACTTGTCCAACCCCTTTAAAACCTCCATGTTTACATTTTGTTCCTTCATGCAACTTGCCTTTGTTACAAATGTATTAATAAATACAGAATGTAGTATCTTGCAAGGGTTATAATTAAACGACTCCTTATGGCAAAAACAGCAACAAAAAAAACAAGCACGTCTAAAAAGAAAGAATTAATTGATGCAAAATCTTATGCTTTTCTAAAAGAATATATTAATAATCCATCTCCAGTAGGTTTTGAGAGTAGTGGTCAAAAGATATGGTTAAACTACCTAACAAAATATGTGGATACCACTTTCACAGACCCTTATGGTACTGCTGTTGGTGTAATCAATCCAGACGCACCATTTAAAGTAGTGATTGAAGCACATGCGGATGAAATAAGCTGGTTTGTAAACTACGTGAGCGACCAAGGATTAA
>JBEBDG010000268.1:0-3380 GCA_041157165.1 Bacteroidota bacterium | reverse complement strand
TATGCATATATTGCTCAAAATTTTCCAAATTTATGGATCATCGAAAATAATTCGTCTTATTATGGGTTTTTCTCTAAAAACAATGAGATTGACCGTATTGAGGAGACTGATTTTTATGAAAACTATCTGGCAAATGCAGGTAATTTGGGACGCGATTTTAAAAATTATTATAAGGGTAAAGTTAAAATGGGTGATACGCCCTCCTTATTGTACATGATGGACGGAGATCCAGAAAACCCACTAAAAGAAAGTTGGGGCGGACGTTTTCAGAAAATAAAGCGGAGTTCAAAAGTTGAATTTCACCAAGTAACTAGTCGGAAGGACACCATTGCATTTTGTACAAGTGTTTCTTTTACCTTAAATGGTCCGGCCATTTCAGCACCTATTGACTCAGTGGCCTTTTGGATGGAAACTCCCTACCAAGGAGGAACACAAAAATGGGCTGGATATTATTTAGGTAATGGGACCTATGGTTTACATTTTGTTCCCAAGCAGGCAGAAGTTATTGCTTATCAGTTTACTTCAAGAATACCGGGATTCCCCGTTGGAAGCGGCGAAATAGTAGTAACTAATCAATGGCCTGGGAAAAATCACCCATCCGATTATCTACTTGGGCCACATTGGTACTCCGATATAACGAATTCTGAATGTTACGATGGTAAAATCCAAGGAGGAAAAACGGTTTCAAAATGGAGACAAACTGTTATGGATCATTGGAAAAAAAGAATTATTGGCCAGTAATAGTTGTTTTCAGAATACCCCTATAAACCTTTTCGTCATTTCAAACTTTCTTTATAAATTGTATCTTTATAAGAAATTTTTGACCTATTAGACGATGAATCCAAAAATCCCGCGCAGAAAATTCTTGCAATCAAGTAGCGTTTTTGCGGCGAGTACCATAATCCCTTCCAATATTTTTCAAAAAAGAATTTCAAAATCCGAGGATATCATTCTTGGCCACAACAACTTTAGGTACAAAGTTGTACCAAATTGGGGACTATTAGATGCTGGCAAGAACCCAGTAAACGATTGTCATGAGATGGTAGAGGATGCAAAAGGAAGGTTATTTTTGCTTACCAATGAGACCAAAAATAATGTATTGATTTATGATAAATCAGGAAAACTTTTAAACAGCTGGGGGCACTCTTACCCAGGGGCACACGGACTTACCCTTGTAAACGAAGGTGCTGAACAATTTTTATTGATTTGTGATAATAATCGCCATCAAGTCATAAAAACTGACTTAAAAGGAAATGAAATTTTCAAAATAGACTATCCAAAAGAAACAGGTGTTTACGATCATCCTCACCAATTTGTACCAACGGAAACCGCTGTAAATCCTAAAAACGGTGACATCTATGTTGCCGATGGATATGGAGCCAATTACATCATTCAATACGATGCAAAAGGAAAATACATTCGACACTTTGGTGGTAAAATAGATGGATATGCAGATGATAAATTCAATTGCTGTCATGGTGTATTAGTTGATACCCGTGATGCCAAAAATTGGACTTTACTTATCACAGACCGAGTAAACAATAGTTTAAAGCGATTTACGTTAGACGGAAAATTCATTACCCGATACCATTATCCAGGTTCATTTATTTGTCGACCTGTATTGCACGGCGACTATATTTTAGCTGCCTGTTTTAGAAGTACCGACCAATCTAAGGTTGGGTCTGGTTACATTCAAATCATCGACAAAAATATGCAGGTGGTTTCGACACCAGGAGGCTCAATGCCCATTTACCAAAATGGAGTTTTACAAGCTCAACAAAAAGAAGATGAGCATAAGGTATTTATTCATCCACATGATGTATACGCAGATTCAGATGAGAATATATATGTGCCTCAATGGGCTTCCAACAAAACCTATCCAATCAAATTAGAGCGTATATAAATGAAGAAAATTGCCCTTTTTGGTATTGTCATTGCTCTTTTTCTGGTAGGCGGTTATTATTATTTCAGCCCATCCGAAAATACAGCTGAAGATTCCATTCCTGATGTGGTAGATTATAATTATCACATTCGTCCAATACTTTCAGACCGATGTTTCAAATGTCATGGGCCTGATGCTAATAAACGAAAGGCCAACCTGCGTTTAGATACTCCTGAAGGGGCATACGCGGCATTTAAGGACAACAAGGCCATGCATGCCATCGTACCCGGCAATCCGGAAGCTTCAGACGCCTATATGCGTCTGATTACAAAAGATACTTCATTAAGGATGCCTCCAATGAATTCTCATTTGACAGTTACCAAGCATGAAATTGAGTTAATTGAAAAATGGATCAAACAAGGAGCCGTTTATAAACCACATTGGGCATTTATTAAGCCCGTTCAGGTGGAACTGCCAGAGGCAGATAAAGATTGGGTGAAAAACCCGATCGATTATTTCATATCTGCTAAAATGGATGAAAAAGGCCTTTCCCCAAGTGAAGAAGCCAGTAAAGAGCAATTGCTGAAGCGCTTGAGTTTAGATTTAACAGGTTTACCTCCAAACCTTGAGCAACAAGATCGTTTTTTAAATGATAATGGCCCAAAGGCTTATGAAAAAATGGTAGATGAATTATTGGCAAGTAAACATTATGGAGAAAAAATGGCTATACCTTGGTTGGATTTAGCTCGATATGCCGATTCTCATGGATACCAGGATGATGGACTTCGAACGATGTGGCCGTGGAGAGATTGGGTTATTCATGCCTTTAATGCAAATTATTCTTATGCTAAATTTCTTACTTGGCAATTGGCCGGCGATTTATTGCCAAATCCAAGTAAAGAAATGTTGTTGGCCACTGGATTCAACCGAAACCATAAAATTACTCAAGAGGGAGGGGTAATTGATGAAGAATATAGGGTTGAATATGTCAATGACCGAACCAACACATTTTCTAAATCTTTTTTAGCATTAACATTTGAGTGCGCAAGATGTCATGATCACAAATATGATCCCATCTCACAAAAAGATTATTACAGTACGTTTGCATTTTTTAATCAAGTACCAGAAAAAGGACTTTTTGGAACCATCGATGCTTCTTTTGCCGACCCGCCAAATATGCGTATTTCAAGTAAAGATGTTCAATCGATTTTAAAATTCATCAATAAAAAAGACACTTCTTCTGTAGATGTGATGGTAATGGCCGATTCCTTGAAACGCAGACCAACGTATGTGCTTTCAAGAGGAAATTACGATATGCATGGCCCAGAGGTTGGTCCGGGTATTCCAAAAAGTATTTTACCCTATTCGGCGCAAAAATATGGCGAAAATAGGTTGGGATTGGCTAAATGGTTATTAGACCCAAACAATCCATTAACAGCCAGGGTATTTGTCAATCGAATTTGGGCTCAGTTTTTTGGAAGAGGGATTGTGAAAACGG
>JBEBDG010000267.1:0-3394 GCA_041157165.1 Bacteroidota bacterium | reverse complement strand
ACGTTATCTATTTACGTATTGGCGACCGCTGGGGAAAGGGCAAAAAACCGTATATGAAGAATATTCGAATTTCAAATGTTTATGCGGAAGTGCCCCTGGGAAAACCAGATGCAGGATATAATTATGAAGGACCCGTTGAGGATTTACCAAGAAACATTTCACCAGCCAGTATTGTTGGATTAATTGAAAATAAAATTCAAGACGTTTATTTAAAAAACATAGAAATTATTTATCCTGGCGAGGGTAATCCCATGTATGCAAAAAGAGGTTTGAGCCCTGAGGATTTAAACGGCATCCCTGAAATGAGAGATGTCTATCCTGAATTTTCCCAATTTAAGGAATTACCAGCATGGGCATTTTATATTCGACATGCTGAAAATATTACTTTTGACAATGTACGCTTTAGCGCATTGAAAAAAGACTATCGACCTAGCATTGTATTGGATGATGTAAAGGCAGCATTCTTTAAACAATTAAAAATCAATGAGCCCGAAAGTAAGGGCAAGCAACAAGTTTTTACCCACCAATCAAGCGCTCAAATAATTGAATAGGTAGCAGTGAAAAAAAAATATATTATTGGCCTCTTATTGGCACTTTATCTTTATCTACTGTTTAAAATATTGGTATTTAAAGATTTACCTGAAATTGAAATTGGCCATTTAAAATTTAGAATGGGAGGAACACAATCCGGCGATGGCAATTGGGTGCCCCTAAAAACTATTATACCCTACTTTTTAGGTAAAAAGGGATTGCTCATAGGTGGACTCAATATTGTTGGTAATATCGGATTATTAATGCCATTAGGTTATATATTGCCATTTTTATACCGTTCAGTTAAATGGGCAAAAATGATTTTTTTTGCTATCACTTTTAGCTTTTTAATTGAAGGAATCCAATCGTTTTATCAAATTGGGATTTTTGATATTGATGATGTAATCTTAAACAGTATTGGTATCCTTCTGGGCTTCCAGATTTACCTCTTATTTAAAAAAGAATAATCGCTTACGCATTCGTGAAATGCTCTTTGAAGTATGCCTCAGCGATGGCCTCTTCTTTTTCATACAAGGTTTTATTCGTTAGAGAAACAGTCCCACCAGCATAATTACTGCACCAGCCGTGCTCAGCGTAATTGTCATAAGAAATATGACGTAATTTGATTCCCATTTTGGAAATATCTTTAAACCAAGGAATCCCAAAGTCAACCTCATTTTTTAAGCCAAATAACCTAGCAGAACCCCTAGGGAATACGAGTTTCCTAGCCTCTTTGATACGAAATAAAGTGACAAATTCATTCAGTCTACACTCTGGCAAGGGCCAAGATTCTTTTCCCGGACCCACTAAACCATGTTCCACTGCTCTGTTAAAAGGCCAATTTTCATAAAGGGCCGACAACTCCTCTGCAGTTGGTCTGTATTCAAAATAATTATGCCCATTGCAGTGTTTATTGAAAGCAGGACAATTCCAACATTGTCCGATGGTTCCTGCGGCAATATCATCATGGATTTCTGAAAGGTAATGACCGATCAAATCATCTTTGAAAAGCATGTCATTATGCATCAAAAATAAATAATCCATCTTTGCCTCCTCCCAAGCATATTGGTATCTCACAGATTTTCGATAAGAAGGAACTAAGAATTTCAGGCGCTGCTTGATGGAATTAGAACTCAAATTTTGAAAACTAAAAAATCGCTCCGAAACATTATAAACGACAGGCAAACCTTCTAATAATTTTTTTAATTCATTAATGTCGAAGCCAAAAGGTTGTTCTTTTTCAAATGTAACATAAATCTTATGAATGTGCTGTCCTGAGTATTTCATTAACGTATGGATTGAAACAGCTGTTTGATACAGTTTTCCAAAAACCATTATACCAACATCAACTTTTGGAGAATTTTTCATAAAAGGGTTACTTATTTGCTTTTAAAAATTTTGAGGCTATGTGTAAGGAGCTATTGACTACTTGATGCATATCCAGATAAACATATTGTCCTAGGCGACCAATAAATGTCATGCTAGGATTATCTATCGAAACGTATTTCAAATATAACTGATAATTTTTTCCACTTGAATCTTTCACTGGATAAAAACGTTCATTATTGTTTTCCGTATAACTACAAGGCTCTTCGTAGGTAACACTAGTAAATAATTCATTTTGACCAGAATTAGGAATATTTTTCCACTCCACAATTCGTGTATATGGCCCCTTATTGGTAAAGTTTACTTGTACAACCGGAAACAATTTGGGAACGGGAAGATCCATATGATGAAATTTCAAGGAACGATATGGCAAAGGCCCAAATTGAAACTCATAATATTCATCAATTGGCATTGAATTAAAAATATGAAAATAGGACGATTCCATATTTTTTGAAAATTCTTTATTGAGTTCCACATGGATATTGGGATGATCTAGCATGTTTTTAAACATTTCTGTATATCCCTTTTTAGGCATGTGCTGAAAAGTATCGTTCGGAAAATACAAATCATTTTTATCTCTCCGAATGGGTACCCGATTAATGATATCAGGACTTATTTCTTCTAGACTGATTCCCCACATTTTTTCGGAATATGGTCTCACAAACGTTTCTATTACCTGATCTTCTCCAACTGCCTCAATGGTCTCTAGGTTAACGGGTAGGGTAACCAATTTCCCATCTGAAAGCATGGCCTTTACCTTGTGTTGGTAAGGTATCCATTCTGTAAAATTACTCAGGAAATCAACGACCGCTTGATTGCTCGTATGAAACAAATGAGGTCCGTATTGATGAATTAAAATTCCTTTATCATTTACGTAATCAAAAGCATTTCCAGCAATATGAGAACGTTTATCAATGATGTGCACAAAAAATCCTGCTTCTGCCAATTTTCTACCTATAACCGCTCCACTAAATCCTGCCCCAACAATTAAAATTTTGTTATTCATTAAATTGCCAATTAAACAATTGCCATTTAAGGTTGAAAAATAAAATAAATGCAAATTAAGAAATTTAGCTGTCTTATATTCATTTGTACAAACAAAAAAGCCTCGCAAATTGCGAGGCTAATTGTATAAATAGAAAACAAAGTTATTATTTAACTTTAGTATAAATCGTATATCTTACTCTTCCATCAGCCTGATTTATTACCTGCGTAAATTCATCTTCCTTCTTACTCGAAATCGTAAGTATAGTTTCTGATATACCCCCTGCAATATTAGATAGGGTAGTGATTTCTTTGATTTTATCATTTTCAACAGAAAATGTTCCTGTGCCCACATAGCTCACATAGACCTTTTTAGTTGTATCCATTAAAGCCCTAACACCCCAAGAAAAATGACCTTTATTGTACATTTTGTAATCTGGGTAATTTTGTTGAGTGGTATCTGCTCCTTTCACAAAATAATTGCTTGTCGCTT
>JBEBDG010000266.1:0-3410 GCA_041157165.1 Bacteroidota bacterium | reverse complement strand
GCATTTCTTTGCATTTTGAATAATTGAACGCGAGTAGGTTGAGCTGGCTCACGAGGGAAAGCGTTATCGTCTGTGTCGATGTCTGCAATTTCATAGAACGGATCAAGAGTCCACTTGGTTACTTTTTTGTCGGTAGGAATGACCTTTTTGATACTCACATCATTTAATCTCCAAATTTCTGCAGGGAAACGCATAATTTGTTCTGTTCCATCTTCAAATTGCAATTTTACAATAACCGGCATAGGTAAACCTCCTTTATTTTTAAAATTTACCACATAGAAATTCTTACCTGATAAGACCAGGTTTCTTTCTTCCTCAGACAAAGAAGCTAAATAGTCTTGGTATTTTTTCTTTTCTTCATCAGTTGTTGCAAACCGATCGAAAGCATTGTAGAAATCATTCATGTCTTTTTCTTTTTCTACTACTGTTTCCTTAATATCCGTTTTATTACGAATATTGGACATGGTTTGACGTTTTGCCTCGTAACTTTCTTTTTCTTTTTGTTTTTTTACTATTGGATTTTGGTCATCAATTCCAAACCATTCCACTGTTTCAATGGATTGATTTACAGGCTCTGTTCCATAGAACCATCCTTTCCAAAACCAATCCAAATCAACACCTGAGGCATCCTCGAGTGTACGGAAAAAATCGGCAGGATAAGGTTGTTTAAAGGCCCATCTTCTAGCATATTCTTTAAATGCATAATCAAATAATTCTCTGCCCATCACAGTCTCTCTTAAAATATTCAATGCTGTTGCTGGTTTTGCATATGCATTGCTTCCAAATTCCATAATGTTTTCTGAGTTGGTCATGATGGGTACCTGATTTTTGGAATCTAATCGCATGTAAGGTACAATGCTCTGAGGTTCCCCTCTGCGAGCAGGAAAATTGCGGTCCCACTCTTGTTCTGCTAAATATTGACAGAATGTATTCAAACCTTCGTCCATCCACGACCATTGCCTTTCATCTGAATTGATAATCATCGGAAAAAAGTTGTGACCCACTTCATGAATAATGACACCAATCATTCCGTTTTTCACAGCTTCAGAATAGGTTCCATCTGCTTCTGGTCGACCTCCGTTAAAGGAGATCATTGGATATTCCATACCACCACCAACTGTTGCATGGCAAGAAATTGCTACTGGATATGGGTAAGCAATTGTTCTTTTTGAATAGGAGCGAAGGGTATGTGCCACCACCATGGTTGAATATTTACCCCAAAGCGGGTTTCCTTCTTTCGAATAATACGACATTGCCCATACTTTTTTGCCCTCCACATCCACTTGCATGGCATCCCAAATAAATTTTCGTGAAGAAGTGAAAGCAAAATCACGTACATTGTCGGCTTTGAAAATCCAAGTTTTTTTGCCTGTAGCTTTACCTTTTTCTGCCTTTTCGGCTTCTTCCTGGGTAACCATCAAAACAGGACGAGTGGCAGTTTTGGCTTGTTCCCAACGTTTTAACTGGTTAGGACTTAAAACTTGGTTGGCATTTAACAATTCACCTCCGGCTCCAACTACATGGTCATTAGGAGCAGTAATGGCTACTTTATAATTACCAAAATTTAAAGTAAACTCACCTTGACCCATAAATTGTTTGTGTTGCCATCCGTATACATCATTGTAAACTGCCAAACGTGGAAACCAATGAGCTATAAAATAGTTAGCATTTCCGTCTTTTGGGAATAATTCATATCCCGAACGACCGTAATAAGTGGTTATCAAATAATTCCAATCAATACTGAAACTTACACTCTGTCCAGACCTAACGGGTGAAGGTAAATCAATTCGCATCATCGTTTGATTAATCGTATGACGTAAAGGATTTCCTTTTATATCTTTTACAGCTGTTATTTTATAGCCATACTCTTTCGGATCTGTTAAATCCTTAAAGGCTTCTGCATTGATTCCATTATTGGTAATTCCACCTGTGCTTGCTGTTTTTCTACTGGAATTTTTATCAAATAAATTTTGATCTAATTGAATCCAAAGGTATGGTAAATCATCTGGTGAATTATTAAAATAGGTAATGGTCTCTGATCCAATGATTTTTCTGTTGATATCATCTAATTCTACCTTGATATCGTAATCTGCTCTTTGCTGCCAATAATCTTTACCAGGTGATCCACTTGCTGTACGATATGAGTTTGGGGTTGGTAAGGTTGATTCCAATTGTTCAAATCGAGTATTGCCATTGTACGATCCACTTTGTTGTTGAGCCATGGCACTAAGGGCGAGGCAAAATAGGGCGAAAAATAGGTGTAATTTTTTTGTCATTTGTTGAGAATTTTAGTAACTATGCTATACTGTGCTAATTTATTTATAGGATTTATTAGGTAATTAGTTTCAGAATTTGTAGTTTTGAAAAAATCAAGAATTTAAAAATAATAAAAAAATATGAAGGTTTTAATAGGAGAAAAAGAATATTTCAAAGGAATTGATCAAATTAAGTATGAAGGTCCTGAATCTGATAATCCTTTAGCATTTAGATACTACAATGAAAATCAAGTAATTGCCGGTAAAACAATGAAAGAGCATTTGCGATTTGCCATTGCTTATTGGCATTCATTTTGTGGAGATGGCTCGGATCCATTTGGTCCGGGTACTCATCATTATCCATGGGATGTTGCCGCTGACGCGCGACAGAGAGCAAAAGATAAAGCAGATGCAGCTTTTGAATTCATTACAAAAATAGGAGCACCTTTTTATTGTTTCCATGATGTAGATGCAATTGAAGGACATAATGATCCAAAAGAATTCACAAATCGTGTTCAATATATTTCAGATATTTTTGCTCAAAAGCAGGCCGATTCTGGTGTTGAATTGCTATGGGGAACGGCCAACTTGTTTTCAAATGAGCGCTACATGAATGGGGCTTCCACAAATCCTAATTTTGAGGTTGTAGCACACGCAGGTGCGCAATTAAAAGGAGCAATCGATGCAACTATTAAGTTAGGTGGAAAGGGATATGTGTTTTGGGGAGGAAGAGAAGGCTATATGAGCTTGTTGAATACTAACATGAAATTAGAACGCGAAAATTTTGCTCGAATGTTACATACCTGCGTTGAGTACGCACGCAGAAAAGGTTTTACAGGTAAATTCTTTATTGAACCAAAACCTTGTGAACCAACTAAACACCAGTATGATTACGATGCAGCCACTGTTATTGGATTTTTGCGTGAATTTGATTTGTTATCTGAATTTGGATTGAACTTAGAGGTGAATCATGCAACCTTAGCTGGCCATACATTTGCCCACGAATGTCAAGTAGCCTCAGATGCTGGCATGCTGGCTTCCATTGATGCCAATCGTGGAGATTATCAAAATGGTTGGGATACTGACCAATTTCCAACTGATATTTATGAGTGGGCTGAGGCAATGAAAATCATTCTACAACAAGGGGGATTAGCT
>JBEBDG010000265.1:0-3417 GCA_041157165.1 Bacteroidota bacterium | reverse complement strand
TTCCTTTATTCCAAATTCCTCAGCAATAAAGTAGCTAAAGTCACTCTCAGATTCGAAAGTTTTAGAAAGTAGGGTATCCTGAATACCAAAATTTGTTGAGGATCCCAGCCGATAGCTACCCCCAGCAGCCAAGACGCTGCAATTGAAGTAGAAGGTTGAAAAAATAGCTAGAAGCGCAAATTTGGTAGATGTCATTACTTATTTATTTGTTTGGTGATCTCTCTACCAAGGTCCCTATATAATTCCTGAACTTTCTTTTGTTTATCAGAAAGGAGCTCCTTTTTGATACTTTGTACTTCTCTCAACTTACTGGAATAACCTTGCTCAACTTGATGTCCCGTCTGGTACATGTTATTGATGTATTCCATTTTATAGTTATTTTCTTCTAAGGCTAAAAAATCATCATAGGGTCCTTTTGAAGCAAACAATTTAGTCAAAACTGGCGCAATTTCAACAAAAAGAATCATCAGCGTAATCAACCAAGGCGCCAAACTTTCCAAATTATGCAATGCCTGAAGCCTAGCAAGTAATCCCAAGGAAAAGTTTGCCTTTATGTTTGCCTTATCTTCTTGAAATAAGTTTAATCTATCGCCCTTACTTTTTTCAAGAGCCATCTTACTTTCTCGAATGTCTAACTCTTTGGATTCATACTCCAGAATAAAATCCTCGTATTTCTTCTGCTTGCGTTCACATTCTTTTCCACTGCCATATCTACCCGTACCACAGGTGCCATCACACTCGCATTTGTATTCTTGGTAGTAAAATTCTTTTAAATCAAAAAACTCACGTAGTTGGACATCCAACTTTACCTTCTCCGCATCTATAGTTGTAATTGCAGCAGCATATTCCTGTTCTGCAACTGTAATTCGGGTCTCCATTTGTTCATTGAGATTTTGCTCAATTTCAGATTTAAAAAGTTGCAATTCCAAAGGCTTAGAGACCACCAATGCAATTAGCGCCGACAAGAATAAACGTGGACTAATTTGAAGCACTTCCTTAAAAAAATCGCCCTTCTTTCTTAGCGTTGCCACGATATATCGATCAAGGTTGAAAATAATCAACCCCCAAAAAAATGCTAGGAAAAAATTAAGGAAATAGGCGTCAAAAATGAGACTAAATGCAAAATAAGAAGACAGCATAGCCAGAATACCGGTAAACAAAACCGATGCCCCAATACTGACATGCTTTACTTTTTCGGAATCTGGACATTTGGCCAAAACCGATTTGCTAACTCCTGAGCAAAATAAAAAGAAATCCCCAAATCCCATTTTACTTTTTTGAGCTAAATATTGATAATAATCTTGTTAAAAAAGATGCTTCTTTTTGTAAGGATTTCAACTCCATATTTTCGGATTTAATTGCCTTAGCTTCACCAACTTGAGTAGAAATTTCTTCAATATCACCACCATCTCTAGAAACAGGATAAAATTCAATACCCCGGTGTGTGACGGTATTTGAGATATGCATCTCAAAATTTAAACTTATTTTTTCTAAACAAACAAAATTATGTACTCCTATATTATTTAATTTACCCATACGAGATTCAATAAGAGTCGTCCCTGGCTTACAAACCCATTCAACTTTTACTACATCACTCAGGTATACTGCAAATATTTCTTTATTTTTTGAAATAGATTCTATAGGAATGTAATCGTCAATTTCCTTGTTGAAAATAGAAACTGACAGCCTCAAATGATCAACCTCGATACACTTAATAAAAATAGACAAAGAAGTTTTACTTTTTTCATTTTTGGAAGTAATTGTTAACAAGGAATCTTCTTCAATAACAATTTTCTCTTCACCCTGGGTATCAAGCATCAGATTACCTGGAGTCAAGACATTGGAGTTCGCATTTGTGGACTCCCAAAAGATACTGATCTCCTCTCCTTTTATTGCAAAATATTTCTCCGCTGTAAAACTCAATTTGATCTCTTGGGAATACGAATTGACCAGACGGCTGACATTCATCAAATTATCAAAATCCTGGTGCTTTTTGAAAAAAAAATCGGACAACTCCAATTCACTATTTAATCGCTTGGTGCTGTAATACAACCGGTTATCAAAAATGGAAAACTGTTCAACCTCCTCGTCAAAAGCAGTGATTTCAATTATACCCACTTTGGCACCTGCCTGGGTGATCCGGTGAAATAAATTTGCATTTTCAAGTGTTCGATATCCCTTGGGCAATAAAATGATGAGCTCAAAGTATTTACCAGCGACCTGCGCTTTGAGTATTTTATTGGCTACTTCCAAAAACATCTTCCCATCAATAAGCATTTGAGCTTGATGATGAAAATTATCAAGTTGCTTTTTGAGTTCGATCTCTAATCCTTCTGGCCAATAACAATAATCAAACATTTTAGGCTAAAATAACTGGTGACTTCACTGGTTCAAATTTGTCCCAATCTAAGGTTTCTTAAAGGAAATTTACTCCTTTAATTCAATTATGATTGCGCTTATTATTTATTTTACCGCCCTGCCTTCTTTGGCCATTTCACGTAATAGGCCTGCCTCAATATCCAACTCGGTAATCTCATTTCTAAGATTTCGCTTGGAGCTCAACCAGGAAAATTGAATTGCGTTGCCTATAGATGCACCAGAAACTTCATATTTCTCTGCCAATCTCTCGATCGAAACATCCTTGGCAATGCTGAAGTTTTTTAAAGCATTTTTCCATAATATAATCCGTTCATCTACAGTAGGTAGGTTGAAATATAAAATCGATTGAAAACGCCTAATAAATGCACGGTCAATATTGGGTCGAAGGTTGGTCGCCAAGATGACTAATCCATCGTATTCTTCCAACCGCTGAAGAAGGTAAGAAGTACCCTGATTGGCGTATTTATCTTTCGAATCGTTTATTTCTGTTCGCTTGGAGAAAAGAGAGTCCGCTTCATCAAAGAATAAAACCCAATTTTTATGCTCAGCTATATCCAAAAGCTTGGAAAGATTTTTCTCAGTTTCTCCAATGTATTTAGATACTACTTGCGACAAGTCAATACGGTAAACAGGTAAGTCATTATTTTTACCAAGTATTGCTGCTGTAAGGGACTTTCCTGTACCTGGAGGCCCATAAAACAAAGCTCTGTAGCCTGTTCTGAAGCTCTTTCGCAACTTTTCAGAGGATTTTATTTCCTCTCTAAATTGAATCCAGTTAAGAATTAATTCCAGCTCATCCATCAACTGCTTGTTGAGTACCAAATCTCCAATTTGTAATCGAGTGGTAATCTCTTTGGCTGGAAATTCAGATGAAAATTTTGGGGCTAACTTTTCTCCCGAAATGAGGTGGTAAAAAAAATCTTCATTGATCTGCAAGCTATTGGACCAAAAAGATTCAGTTTCCGAATTTTTTTTCAAGGCGAGTACTTGATATTTAGAAAAGAAATGATCCTCAGAAAATACCTTGTACAAATCAAG
>JBEBDG010000264.1:0-3422 GCA_041157165.1 Bacteroidota bacterium | reverse complement strand
CTTGTGCATAGTTCAATTCAGCTTCCTTTATATTTTTTTGTTGAAAAAGAATAACCCCTTTTAAGTTATAGGCCTCAGCATAGCCCGGATTTTTTTCTAAAGCCTTGTTACATGCATCCAATGCAGACTTTAATTCCCCTTTTTCTAAACGAATTTTCGCCTCATTTAACCAAGTTTCATCCGAAGATTTACATTGTGAAAATAGGAAAAGGCTTATCAATATTCCGATGATTTTTTTCATACTACAAAAATCTAAATAAATTAAAATAGAAGCGTATTTATTCGTAAATATTTTGAAAAAAGCTGAAAATTTCGCAATTTTGTACTGGCAAATTACCAGCTCCCGCTGAATCCCCCAGGTCTTGATCGAAGCAAGGGTAGGTTGGTTGTAGCGGTGAATTTGCCATTTTTTTGTTATCGAAATATTCTACAGACATGAAATTTTTTATTGATACTGCAAATTTAGATCAAATACGTGAAGCCCAAGATCTTGGGGTTTTAGATGGTGTAACTACTAACCCATCTTTAATGGCAAAAGAGGGTATAAGTGGAAAAGAAAACGTAATGAAACATTACAAAGCTATTTGTAATATTGTAGATGGAGATGTATCTGCAGAAGTTATTGCTACAGACTATGAAGGAATGATCAGAGAGGGAGAAGAGTTGGCAGCTTTAGATAGCAAAATTGTTGTGAAGATTCCAATGATAAAAGATGGTGTTAAAGCCTTGAAATATTTTTCATCAAAAGGAATTAAAACCAATTGTACTTTAGTTTTTTCTGCTGGTCAGGCTCTTTTAGCCGCAAAGGCAGGAGCAACTTATGTTTCACCCTTCATTGGACGTTTAGATGATATTTCATTTGATGGGTTGGAGTTAATTGAGCAAATTCGTTTAATTTATGATAATTACCAGTACGATACGCAAATTTTAGCAGCTTCTGTACGTCATTCGATGCATATTTTGAAATGTGCTGAGATTGGTTCTGATGTTATGACTGGTCCATTATCAGCTATTTTAGCATTATTGAAACATCCATTAACTGATAGTGGTTTAGCTACCTTTTTAGCTGATCACGCAAAAGCTAACTCTGGTAAATAATTTATGGCGGAGGCAATTTTATCTTTTGACCAAGTTAGTATTTTGCAAGAGGGGGTTCCCACTTTGCAAAATGTTTCTTTTCAATTATTGCCTGGTGATTTTGCTTATTTGGTTGGAAAATCAGGATCGGGTAAAAGTACCTTATTTAGAGCAATTTTTGCAGAATTGCCAATTGAAATTGGCTTTGCAACTGTTGCAGGCTATTCTTTGAATGCTATTAAAAAGAATGAAATTCCTTTTTTGCGACGTAAATTAGGTTTTGTTTTCCAAGATTTTCAATTATTGACAGATCGAAATGTTGAAAAAAATTTATCGTTTGTTTTAGAGGCAACTGGGCATACTAACAAAGAGGAAATCAAATTTAAAATTCAAGAGGTATTAGCTAAGGTTGGTATGTCAAATGCCATTCATAAAAATATTCATAAACTTTCCGGTGGAGAGCAACAAAGAATTTCTATTGCTCGCGCTTTATTGAATAATCCAATTTTATTGTTGGCAGATGAGCCAACGGGTCATTTAGATCCTGAAGTCTCCAAAGAAATTCTTCAATTGTTTAAAGAATTAAATCAACAAGGGACAACCGTTTTAATGGCTAGTCATGATTACACAACGATTCGTCAATTTCCTGGTCGTTATTTTCGTTGTGAAAATAATGGAATTGTTGAAATTCCTGGAATTTAATTATTTTTTTGAAG
Source organism: Bacteroidota bacterium (assembly GCA_041157165.1). Classification (GTDB taxonomy): domain Bacteria; phylum Bacteroidota; class Bacteroidia; order Cytophagales; family Spirosomataceae; genus Sandaracinomonas. The sequence continues at coordinate 1,629 of JBEBDG010000264.1, read as the reverse complement.
TTAAATAGACAACAGGAATGATACACTCTTCCATGGAAATACCTCCATGCTGAAAGGTGTTCTTATAATGTTGTACGTAATGATTGTAATTATTCGGATAGGCTAGAAAAGAATCTTCTCTTGAAAATACATAAGAGGTTGACATGTTTAATTTAGGTAAAAAATAGGCATCTGGATTTTTTACAACCATTATTTTATTGGTTTGGTCGTAACTCAAATTTTTTCCGTGCTTGTATCTCAGGTTTGAATTGGTTGATTTATCTCCTATGATTTTAACTGGATTTTGCACACGTATCATCCCATGGTCTGTGGTAATAATTACTCTACCTTTTTTTGCATAAATTCTTTTTAAAAAATCAAATAATGCCGAGTGCTGAAACCAACTAGAAGTTAAACTTCGGTATGCAGACTCGTCGGGTGATAATTGTTTAATCACCGACATATCTGTCCTAGAATGTGATAACATATCCACAAAATTAAAAACAACCACATTCAGTGAATTATTCATCAAATTGTTGAAATTATCTAGAAGATTTTTTTCATGTTGTTGATGAATGATTTTGTGATAACTTGTTTTAGCATTTATTTTTAGGCGTTTTAATTGCTCGTTTAAGTAAAATTCTTCGTGTTGGTTAAATCCTTCTTCATCAGTTGAATCGCCTAAATCATTTACCCATTTATCTGCATATTTTTTTTGGATTTCAGAAGGCATCATTCCAGCAAAAATGGAATTTCTAGCATAGGCAGTGGTAGTTGGTAAAATAGAATAATAGGTTTCCTCTTTTTCTGGTTGAAAATAATCACTTAATAAATTTTCTAGTATTTTCCATTGGTCTAATCGTAAATTATCTATCAATATAAAAAACAAGGGACTTTTATCGTTTAGAAGAGGAAAGACATGTTTTCGCATCATTAGATGCGAAAGAATTGGGGTTTCTGAATCAGGATTGTTTAACCACGATTCATATGATTTTTCGATAAATTTTGAAAATTGTTTATTGGCCTCCGTCTTTTGATCTTGTAAAATTGGAGCCATTGATTTATTTTCTGTTAAGTCGATTTCTAATTCCCAAAAAATTAATTTATTGTAAATATCTGCCCATTCTTTTGCTGTTAATTTATTTTGATATTGTAAAGATAATGCGGCAAATTCTTGACGGTAATTGCTATTGGTGTGTACTTCTTCCAATTTTTTGCGTTCCATGATTTTTTTCACAGACAGTAATAATTGGCTGGGGTTTATTGGTTTAATTAAATAATCTGAGATTTTTGAGCCAATCGCCTCCTCCATGATTTCTTCCTCCTCTGATTTAGTGATCATCACAACGGGAAGGTTTGGTTTTTGTTTTTTGATTTCAACCAAAACTTCTAATCCCGACATTCCCGGCATATTTTCGTCTAGAAATATGATGTCATAAGAATTTTGTTGTACACTGTCGATTGCATCTAACCCTGAATTGACGGTATGAACGTTTAATCCTTTGCCCTCAAGGAAAATTATTAGGGGTTTTAGTAAATCTATTTCATCGTCAGCCCAAAGGATAGAATAATTCATATGGTTATCATTTCAAAATAAACTCCAATTTGGCAGTTTTATTGCATTCTAAAAAATTAATAATTGTTAAAGCG
>JBEBDG010000263.1:0-3423 GCA_041157165.1 Bacteroidota bacterium | reverse complement strand
AATTAACAATTAAAACCTATACCCCGTCCTTCTCTCCATTTCCTGTAGACTAATTTCATAAGTTCGCCAATTTTTGTGGAGGTTTCTAGCATTGGGAATGAAGACGCAGATTACTTGGTTATTGAAATGTATAACTTTCCAACAAAATTTTGGAATTGGGATGTTGCAGCCAGGTAATCGATCCACAGCGCCAATGCTACCCGTGTAAATGGAAAGCTGATTGCCTCTTTTGGCTAATTTTCGACAATATTCTTCTAAAAATTTCCATGGTCCGCGATTTAATTCAGGCGTTTGCGGAATCATGTTGGACATCAAAAAAGTCTCTTGATTCAAATAATATTGAGAAGTTCGATCCTCGGAAGGACATAGGTGTCCACGATCGTAACCGCTACCTTTGTAATCATTTGAATCTGCCTTCCGAAAGGAAGCAGGTAATTCATTATCTTCTCTGAAATCATTACTCCTCGGCACAAGACCAATATCTGAAGCTTTTAAGCTCCAAGCAACCCAATTAGCTCTTCCCTCATTTCCATCGTAAGACATCACATATCCTCTTTTTACAAGCAAATAGTTGGAAGTAGAAGCAGTGGAAGCTCCTGAAATATTCAAAAGGCCCTGAAGCTGAAGGAGGAGGATAACTAATAAATTCATACACTAAATTATCGCGACGAGTTGAAAGTTAAAAGTTGAGAGTTTTTTTAATAAATTTTACATTTAATCTTTTAACTCTTAACTTTTAACTCTTAACTATTAACCTATTTAATCCGCTTCACCATTCCACTCACTGGAACATCGATAAAACGACCCACTTGCTTTCCGTTTTTGATACATATGATACGCATTAAATCTGCATCTTTGGGAACGACTACATCTGAATTATTGGCAATTGGATAATATTTATCAGGATAAGAAAAATCGAAACTGTAATGAAAAGTAACCCCTTCGGTTTCGGCATTTAGATTTACTAAAATTTCGCCGATTGAATTTCTCTTGAAATTAAAAATAGGCTCATACATTGAAGGTGCATATTTTTTCTCAGCTATATCAAAACGTTCAAAATGTTTTTCAGTTCGGTTCACAAAATCATTCCAATTTTTATTGGCCAAAGGAGACCACAAACATTCTGCAATAGCAAAAGAACGAGGATACGTCATGTATTGTGCATGTCGGTAATTGAATAGTTGTTCAGACCATAAATTGGCTTGTCCACCTTTCACCATTTCTGCTTTTACTCCAGTGGGTACAGGGTTGAAATCATAGGAGTCTTTCAAACGAACTGCTCTGTAAACAGGAGGTTCAATAAATCCATCCCCTTGCATTAAATCAATATAAACATTGTCGTTAGGAGTCATTACCACAGCATGTCCTTCATTTGAAGCCTGAATTCCACCTGCTATACCTCTCCAAGACATCACAGCTGTACTCTTAGGCAATCCACCTCCTTCTAAAATCTCATCCCAACCCATCATTGTTTTTCCTTTGTTTGCGACAATTTTCGATAACCGTCTGGTAAAATATGCTTGAACCTCCTGAGGAGTTTTCAAATTTTCACGCTTCATCAATTCTAAAATCTGCGGATTTTTTGCCCAATAGTTTTTCGGGCATTCATCCCCACCGATATGAATATATTCAAATGGAAATAAAGGTGCTATTTCTCCAAAAACCTTATCCAAAAAAACATATACATTTTCATTGGCTGGACAAAGTGTATTATCTTGTAGTGCCTCAGGATGTCCATGTGACCAATCAATAAAGGGCTCCCCTGAAATAACTTGGTAATTCTTTGCATCTGGAGTACAAGATAACTCTGGATAGGAAGCAACTGCTGCCATTGAGTGTCCTGGAACATCTACTTCCGGCATTATATCAACAAAGCGTTCCTTTGCATATTGAACAATCTCCTTGATATCTTCTTGGGTATAAAATCCTCCATAAGTACGCGGCTCATCTTTTCCTGGCTTAGAAAATGTTGTGAATCGACCTGTTTTTTTGACATTCCAAGCTCCTTTTTGAGTTAAATTAGGATACGATTTAATTTCTATCCTCCAACCCTCATCATCAGTTAAATGCCAATGCATTAAATTATACTTATATTGAGCCATTTCATCGACAAATTTTTTAACGTCATCTTTTGAAAAAAAGTGTCGAGCTACATCAAACATCATTCCTCGCCATTCAAAACGTGGATAATCGATAATTTTAGCAAATGGAATATTTACACTTGATAGGGCAACTGGAGTTGCTGATTCTATTTCCTTAGGAAATAATTGATAAAGAGTTTGTACACCATAAAACAAGCCTTTGGCAGTATTAGCATTGATTTGAATACCCTTTACATCAACCTGAAGACTGTATCCCTCTTTACCCAATTCAGCATTGTTGGTTCCGTTGATCAATAATCGTATGTTGGCCAGTGAGGTAGAATTATTAGATGGTTGAATCCATTGTATTTTACGACCGCCTAAATTGGACAATTTAGTTTCAAGAGTCTTCAAAGCTGGTTTCAAAGATTCTTCCTTGGGAGCAGCAATGATGATTGATTTAGGTAAACTGTATTTTCCTGATGGATATTCTGATTTTACTGGAATTGGAATAATGGCAGGAGATTGTGCAAATAGATTTACTGATAATGCCCAAAGTAGGACAAAAGTTAGACTTCGCATTTTCATATATTTAAATAGTGAATAATCATTAAAGTTGGTAGAAAATGTAAAATTTTCCAAATGCTTTTGTAAATTTGCACGAAGAAGCAATTTATATACTTATAACAAAACCATGAATGAATCGTTAAACCTTGCTAATCAGCAAGTTGAGTTGACCCATGCAATCGACTCAGTTTGGGTTGCCCTATGTGCAGCATTAATTTTTCAAATGGAAGGAGGTTTCGCTTTGTTAGAAGCAGGATTTGTCCGCTCCAAAAACGCTGTAAGCATCATTGCCAAAGTCATGATTGATATCATGTTTGGTGGCATTGCCTTTTATTTAGTAGGCTTTGGAATAGCTTATGGAAAGTCAAATGGTTGGTTTGCCTTGGATTTTGGCATAACGCAAGAGGATTTAGGTTTAGGACTAACCATTTCTAATTCCTTATTTTGGTTCATTCAAATGGGATTTGCTGTTGCTGCCATTTCCATTGTTTCAGGTGGTGTAGCAGAACGTATGAAAATGTGGTCTTATGCAGTTTATGTTTTCATCTTTTGTGCGATTATGTATCCTTTAGCTGCCAATTGGGTTTGGAATCCAGGTGGATGGTTGGCTACCAGAGGATTCAATGATTTCGCAGGATCAGCAGCGGTACATGCTATGGGTGGCTTTGCAGCTTTAGCAGGGGCTATTGTACTTGGACCAAGAATTGGAAAATACAATGAAGATGGCAGTATCAATGCCATTCCAGGACATAATTTAACGCTTTCAGCAGTAGGA
>JBEBDG010000262.1:0-3430 GCA_041157165.1 Bacteroidota bacterium | reverse complement strand
ACCTCTGAAAGAGGAATTTTAACGGCTATACCCGTTTATCATCCATTTCATTTAGTAGCTTCTTGGTTGGATAAACCCTTGAAAACGTTTCAAATGATTGAAGAAAAGGGTCGTTGGACATTCGATTTTGTTGAATTTGAAACTCAATTAAAGGAAGGTGCTGATGTCTTTTTATTTTGCAATCCGCATAATCCGGGCGGAACCATTTTTAACCAAGATGAAATTCTTCGCATTCAAGAGTTGTGTGCAAAATATGATTGTAAAATTATTTCAGATGAAATCCATGCAGATATTCGTCTAAATCCACAATCTGAACATATTTGCATTGGGAATAAAAATAATTTTTCATCGGATACGATTAGCTTTTTTTCAACTACAAAAGCTTATAATACGGCTGGTTTAGGAATTGCGGTTGCCATTATTCCTGATGAAAAAATTAGACAAACATTTCTTAAACATACCTTTGGCTATTTACCGATGCTTTCTAGACATGCTATTGAAATGAAAAAAGCTTGTCTGAAAAGTGGGAAAAATTGGTTAGAACAAATGCTAAACTATGTAAAGGCAAATGAAAAAATGTTACTTGACTTTATAGCTTCAGAGCCTAAATTAAAGGCAATTCCATTGGAAGGCACCTATTTGGCATGGATACAATATGAAAAAGATTTAGGAGATTTTCAACAAAAGTTATATGCCAACGGCCTTCATGTACTCAGAGGGGATCAGTTTTTAGGAAAAAACTTTGTTCGTTTAAATTTGGCTACTACTAAAGAAAATATGCAAAAGGCTATTGGGCGTTTGAAAAAAACAATCGATGAAAATTCTTAAGTATGTAATTGGTGTTGCTCTTTTAATTTTATTTTCATTTTTAATGAATATTCTTTTTCATTTAGATGAAAAAGAAATTGCTGTTAGTCCCACCGAATATTTGCCAACACCTTTAAACAATAAACTAGAAGAGGTTAAAGAAATTGAAATAGATTCTATTAATGAACTTGAAACGAGCATTTTTGAATATAAAGCAATCTTTAAAGACCAAAATTTTGAACTCTATTTTTTAGATGATTTAAAAGATCAAAAAAAAATATTCCAGAAAGGTTTCAAAAGAATACTATCCTCTGACTTAAATGTAGACCAACATCCAGAATTTTGGTTACAATTTGTTGATAATAAACAAACGAAATTTTTGGGATTTCAATGGGAAGAAGGTAAATTAATACCATTAAATTTTCCTGAAATTAAAGGAAGGCAACGCTTTGGCTATATAGGTAATGATAGCCTTTATTTGGAAAAAGGATTACTTGTAAGAGAATTTGAATTTGCCAATGATTCATTTGCCGAAATGGCAAATGGTTCAAGAAAGTGTTACTATACTTTTGGAAAGGATAAAAGCTTTATATTAAAGAAAACGATTGACTATGAAAAATGATAATGATTTAAATTTACGATCAAAACAATGGTTTGGTAAGACAGGGAAAGATGGATTTATTTACAGAGCTTGGATGAAAAATCAAGGGATTCCTGATGATTATTTTCAAGGTAAACCAGTTATAGGTATTTGCAATACTTGGTCGGAATTAACCCCTTGCAATGCGCATTTTAGAGAATTAGCTGAATTTGTTAAAAAAGGTATCATTGAAGCAGGTGGATTTCCAGTTGAATTTCCGGTGATGTCGCTTGGGGAAACCTTGATTAAACCTACAGCCATGTTGTATCGTAATTTGGCGAGTATGGATGTAGAAGAGTCTATTCGCGCTAATCCAGTGGATGGTGTGGTGTTAATGTGCGGTTGTGATAAAACCACTCCTTCTTTAGTGATGGGTGCTTGTTCGGTCGATTTGCCAACCTTGGTGATTTCAGGTGGACCCATGATGAAAGGTAAGTTTAAAGGAAAAGAAATTGGTACATCTGATGTGTGGCGATTTGCTGAAGCCTATAAATTAGGTGAATTAACCCAAAAAGAATTTATTGAAGCAGAAGCTTGTATGGCTCGTACGCCAGGACATTGTGCCGTAATGGGCACCGCCTCTACTATGGCAACGATGGTGGAAGCATTGGGTTTATCCTTACCTCAAAACGCAGCCATTCCAGCAGCTGATGTGCGCAGAAAAGTATTAGCACAGGAATCAGGCAGAAGAATTGTTGATATGGTTCGCGAGGATCAAAAATTGTCGAAAGTTTTAGTTCGTGAAGCATTTGAAAATGCAATTCGAGTGAATGCAGCAACAGGAGGATCCACCAATTTTGTGATTCACCTTTTAGCCATAGCAGGTAGAATTGGTGTTGATTTACATTTGGATGATTTTGATAAATTTTCTAAATCCATACCCCTTTTAGCAAATGTTCAGCCATCCGGGGAACATTTCATGGAAGATTTATATTATGCAGGTGGATTACCCGCTTTGATGGAGCAAATGAAAGATTATCTTCACTTAGATATAAAAACGGTCAATGGTAAGTCGGTTGGAGAAAATATTGCCAACTCTCCTATTTATGATGACAAAATCATTTCTACGTTTGAAAATGCCTTCAAAAAAGATTCTGGAATTGCCGTTTTAAGAGGTAATTTAGCACCTAATGGTGCTGTTTTGAAACCCTCTGCAGCAAGTAAAGAATTATTTAAACATCGTGGTAAAGTAGTATTATTTGAAAACATTGAAGACTATCATGCTCGGATCGATACCCCAGAATTAGAAATTGATGAAAATTCGGTCATGGTTTTAAAAAATGTAGGCCCGAAAGGATATCCCGGTATGGCAGAGGTTGGGAATATGGGAATTCCAAAGAAATTATTAGAGAAAGGTGTAAAAGATATGGTTCGAATCTCCGATGGTCGCATGAGTGGTACGGGTTTTGGTACGGTTTTATTACACGTTTCTCCAGAAGCAGCAGCCGGTGGACCCTTAAATTGGGTTCAAAATGGAGATTTTATTTCTATCGATGTAGAAAATAGATCGATTCAATGGGAGGTTTCTGAGGAGGAATTGGCACAAAGGAAACAGCAATTTCCACTTCAAGCACCTAAAATGGATCGTGGGTATGTAAGTTTATATATCGACAGGGTTCAACAAGCTGACCTTGGTGCTGATATGGATTTTCTTGTAGGTGGGTCGGGTTCAACAGTTACTAGAGATTCACATTAATGAAAAAATACATTGTTACTGGAGCTGCTCAAGGAATTGGCTTTCAAGTGGTGAAAGACTTGTTGGCTTTAGGAAATTATGTGCTTTTAAATGATGTAGATGCCTCTGAATTAAATGCTGCTTCTGAAGCGTTGAATCAACAAGGATATTTACACTTTTCTACCATTTGTTCAGATGCAGCATCTGAAAGTTTTTTAGATGAATTAGACCTACAAATTAGTCAAACTCCTGGTCAATTGACGGGAGTTGTTTGTAATGCTGGAATTACTACTTTTGGTGATTTTTGG
>JBEBDG010000261.1:0-3430 GCA_041157165.1 Bacteroidota bacterium | reverse complement strand
CCGATGACGGATTTCCGATGGGTGCCTCATTTCCATCGACGAAAGTTCAGTTTTGAAAGATGGTTTTCTGATTTATGGACTTTTAAAACGCTCAAAAAATCGTAAATGATCATTTTTAAGCCGAAAAGTTTTCGAATTCAATTTTGGGAAATTCAATTTATTTTGGCGAATCCACATATCGGCAGATTTAAACAATTTATTGGATGGGTGGTTGGGCGTTGCTTGTGAAATCATTTAGATGCTCATCAAGCAATGAAATTGGCATTGATAGTTAATGTTAAGTCACCCCGACGTACAGGGATGAAATTTGTGCGTGGCAAAGGATTTGTTTTCAGTGTTTTACACTAATCAGTTAAACGGCTTTGCGCTTTTGTCTTAGAAAATAGTAGGTGTGAAGTCAATACTTTGAAACAGGTTGATTTTTACAGTCTAGTAATTGTGCAGCAGGATGCTGCACAATTAAGGAAATAGGCCGTTCGCTTTTCAATTTCTGCGTGCAGCTGTTACATCTGTTACACTTGTTACAGTGTAACAGGTGTAACAGCGATAAATATTAGATTTTGACTGTAGAGTAACCCATTTGGATAGGTTTTTCCTCGATTTTCCTTGAATTTCCCCTGAATTACCTTCAAAATACCATGAAATTACCACAATTTTCCATGGAATCATCAAAAATTCCATGGTTTTACCGTGAATTTCCCAAAAGAGATAAATAATTCTGACAAATTGCCTCATTTTTCATGCTATGATCAGTTATTCTGTAAAATAACCTATGGAATTTACTTGAATTGACTAATGAATCGGTTTTTTCTAAATTTGATGATATGATTTTAATTTGAATGTTAGTAGTTCCGCCGGAGATTCATAAATAAATGGGTTTGTGTACGGAGTTTTTCCAACCTTGACCCAACTCCTGGAATAATTATGTTATGCAATTATTGGTAACGAAACGCTGGCCGATGTGATTCTTGAACGAATCGTAAACAATGCTCATCGACTTGAAACGAAATGATATACTATTTAATGAAAACACAAAAGAGAGGATCAATTAATATAAATTTGAATTATGATACTTCTCCGCTCATCAACTCAAAAATACCGCCAAACTATACAGGGACAATTTGAGGCGGTGTGCGGAGTCAATATAAACAGGATCTGTAATTGCGATGAATAATTTGGCCTTCTTATTTTTGTCAATTTGGTTTTATTCGCAATACAAAATGTCAAAGGACAATGAGTGAATCGCAAAGCATAGAATACAAACAAAGTTGGCGAGACGAATATCTGAAATGGATATGTGGTTTTGCTAATGCCAATGGTGGCAGTATCTTTATTGGCAAAGACGATAACGGAAATGTAGTTGGTTTACCAGATGCCAAAAGATTATTGGAAGAAATACCCAATAAAGTAAGAGATATTTTGGGGATCTTGGTAGATGTAAATTTACAAACTACAGCCCAAGGGGATTTTATTGAAATAATCGTAGAGGGCCATCCATATCCTGTAAATTATAAGGGACAATACCATTATAGAAGCGGCAGCACAAAGCAAGAATTATTAGGAACAGCCTTAGATAAATTTCTATTACAAAAAAAAGGCAAACGCTGGGATGGTGTGCCAGTTCCAAAGATTTCAGCCAAAGATCTAAAACAAGAAGCGTTTGATTTCTTTCGCAAACGTGCATTTAAGAGCCAACGGATTGAAGAAGCTGTGTTAACCGATAGCGATGAGCACTTACTTGAAAATCTGCAACTAAAAGAAAATGATTTTCTAAAACGTGCTGCCATTCTTTTGTTTCACTCAAACCCTGAAAATTTTGTAACGGGTTCATATATCAAAATCGGTTATTTTGAAGCAGATGATGATTTGAGATTTCAGGATGAAATTCACGGAAGTTTGTTTGAGCAAATTGAGAAAACAATGGATTTGCTTTTCACCAAATACATTAAAGCTCTAATTAGCTATGATGGTATCAACAGAGTAGAAACATATGAATACCCAAAAGATGCAGTTCGTGAAGCTCTGTTAAATGCCATTGCACACAAAGACTATTCAGGCGGCGTGCCTATTCAAATAAGTGTTTATTTAAACAAAATTTTTATTTGGAACGAAGGTCAATTGCCCGAAGACTGGACCGTTCAAAACCTAATGGAAAAACACGCATCACGACCATACAACCCTGACATTGCAAATGCTTTGTTTCGCAGCGGTTATATTGAATCTTGGGGTCGAGGAACGATAAAAATTATTAGAGCATGTAAACTAGCGAGAATTCCTGAACCTATTTTCAATTATAATTCAAGTGACTTTTCTGTAGAGTTTAGAAAGGATATTTACAATGAAGAATTTTTGCAATCGCTGAACCTGAACGATAGACAAGTAAAGGCGGTTTTGTTCGCAAAAGTGAATGGGAAAATTACAAATAGTGAATATCAAACTTTAAATAACTGTTCCCGGAATACTGCCAGTAACCACCTGGCAGAGTTGGTTGAAAAAGACTTGCTAAAACCAAGTGGGCAAAAGGGTGCGGGAGCATTTTATACATTGTAATGACGACTAATGCGGACTTGAATCAATTGCACATTAATTGCACAAATTGCACAATGACAGCTGGACAACCCAATAACCTCAACAAAATCAAAGCCCTTGGGGGAACATCGGAGATTTGGATTGCAGCAGGGGATGGTAATTTGTATAAAAGTCTGAACGATGCAGCTACATTTAGCATGATTCCCACTGGGTCGGTTTCAGAGTTAACCAGTTTGGATATCTCATCTTCTGGACAAGGATTGTCAGCCGGCTATACAAGCAATTTACTTTTGATAAATTCCGGTGTAATTACCCAAGTGAATTGTGGTTCCGCGGTATTGATCAATGATGTGATTAGCACTGGATCTGGTGCGGGGTACATTGTTACCTCCAATAAAAACGTACCACTGCTTTACACCAATAACAGTGGTGTGACATTTACCATTGCAAATATTGGTGGTTTACTGATGCCTGGAACCAATTATACAACGGCCATGCGAAATTCAAACAATGATATCTTGCTGGGTGGAACTTTAGGTACATTGGCTAGAATGGATGGAAGTACTTCTGCTTGGAGTCGATCCTATTTGGGTACAGAAGAATTACGCGACCTCCACATCAACAAAGCCATAGGCGTTGCGGTAGGGGTCAAGGGAATTTCGTTGCGCACAAAGGATGACGGAAACACATGGTATTATAACCCCCAAACTGAGGTCTCGGGTTCAAGTTTTTCAGACTTTGAAAAAGTATATGTAGTTTCACAGACCAAGGTGTATGTCGTTGGAAAACATCATTCCGCCGCTGGGGTGATGGCTAAAATCATGCATTCAAACGCCAGTAACCAAATTAACTTCAATTTTAACGTTGCTCCGTCCACGTCAACAGATTTCAAGGGACTTTC
>JBEBDG010000260.1:0-3432 GCA_041157165.1 Bacteroidota bacterium | reverse complement strand
GTATGATGTGCTTTTATTATTATCAATGGGGCAGGGGCTTCAAATCCAACTCTACCTTTGATTCCAATGATGGTATCGCCCACATGAATATCTCTTCCGATTGCATAGGCACCAGCTATTTCCGTCAATTCTCTGATTGCAGCCACGGAAGAACTTGATTTTTTGCCATTTAAGCCAACCAATTGTCCGGCTTCAAATTCTAATGTAATGCTACTCGCTTCGGTTTTTGTTAATTGAGTTGGCCATGCTTCTTCTGGTAAATAGCCATTGGAGGTTAGCGTTTCTTTTCCTCCAACAGATGTACCCCAAAGACCTTTATTAATGGAATAAGCTGCTTTATGCCATTCCTGAACAACACCTTTGGATTTCAAGAATTCAATTTCTGCTTCACGAGATAATTGTAGATCACGAATTGGAGTAATGATTTCACATTCAGGAACTAGAATTCTAAAAACAACATCAAAACGAACTTGATCATTTCCTGCGCCAGTAGATCCATGAGCTATGGCTTTTGCACCAATTTCTTGAGCATATTTGGCTACAGCTGTGGCTTGAAATACTCTTTCAGCAGATACCGATAATGGATATGTATTGTTCTTTAGAACATTTCCGTAAACAAGGAAACGGATACAATCTTGATAATATTTGTCAACTACATCCAAAGTAACATGACTAGTAACACCTAAACTGTAGGCCTTTTCTTCGATTACTTTTAATTCTTCTGGCGAAAATCCACCGGTGTCTACCAATGCTGAATGTACTTCCATGCCTCTTTCTTCTGTTAAATATTTAACGCAGAACGAAGTATCTAATCCACCACTAAATGCTAAAATAACCTTAGGCTTGCTCATATTATTTCTTTTTTTCTTTCTTGTGGAAAGGCATTAACAACTTTTCCTTAAATTTTTTTAATTTATTAAATACGGATAAATTTTTTAAAAATATCCATTTTTCATCATCTTCAGAAGATTTTGATTCACTTGCATTGGGATCGTAAATCATTCCCGTACATAAACAAATTTTACCATTTGTACGGGTCAAAATATCATAATTTACGCATGATTCACAACCTTTCCAGAAATTGTCATCTACTGGCAACTCTGAAAAAGTAGTGGGCAGATACCCTAAATCAGAATTGATTTTCATTACAGCCAATGAAGTAGTAATACCAATGATTTTTGCATCTGGGTATTTAGTTCTAGATAATTCAAAAGCTTTGGCTTTTACCGCTTTTGCGACACCATATTGACGATAACTTGGTTTAACAATTAATCCAGAATTAGCAACAAATTTTCCATGTTCCCATGTTTCCACGTAACAAAATCCAACAAATTCGCCACTTACATCATCGGTGGCAATGATGGCCTTGCCTTCTGACATTTTTTCTTGTAAATATCCTGGCGTACGTTTGGCAATGCCAGTACCCCTCGCTTTGGCAGATTCAGCCATTTCGTTACAAATGGACTCTGCCAAGCCAAAATGGCTTTGGTTAGCAACCTGAACAGTATATGAATTCATTCAAAAAAAGGACTATAATAAGGTGAAACAAAAGATTAATAACCCACAGCTTATCATACTCTGTAGGTAAATCTTCGCCTTCGTCGAATTTGAGAATTTGGTCCTTTAAGTGAGAATATTTTTAACATTTCTAAATTAAAATTTGGGTTTTAACCAAAATTTTTGATTTTTGAAGAGTAAAGTTCTGAATTTTGATAGAAAAATGCCAATAATATCTTGATTATTTATGTCTAACCATGAAATTTTTACTGTTGAGGAGATGGTTTCAGCTTATTGTTCGGGCTATTTTCCGATGGCAGAACCAGATGGAGAAATTTATTGGTATAATCCTCATCCTCGAACTATCATTCCAATTGATACCTACAGGCCATCTAAAAGTCTGAAACCAGTTTTAAATAGACATCAATTTGAAATTCAAATCAATAAAAACTTTAAAAAAGTGTTGCTTTCTTGTGCTGCACCTCGAAAAGATTCTGAATTAACTTGGATTTCAGACTATTTACTTGAACTTTATGTAGATATGCACGAAGCAGGCTTTGCCCATTCGGTGGAAGCCTATGAGGATGGAAAATTAGTGGGTGGACTGTATGGTGTTTGTATAGGTGGCGCCTTCTTTGGGGAGTCTATGTTTACTTTGGTCTCCAATGCCTCCAAGGTTGCCTTTCATTATCTTATTGAAATCTTAAAATCAAATCATTTTGAGCTACTAGATTCTCAATTTATGAACGATAACGTCAAGCGCTATGGAGCAATTGAAATAAGTAGAGCTCAGTACCTTCGATTGTTGAAGATGGCAATTGCTAAAAAATGTCAATTTAAATTGCCTTAAATGTCCTTATTTTCCTAATTTAGGGCTTTCGAAGTATAGATACATGTCAAAACCAATAGTGGTTATCAAGTTTGGGTCTTCTACCATTACCAAATCAAATGGAGAAGTAAATGAGCAAATATTAGCGAAAATTGCCTATCAGGTTGCTCAATTGCACCAACAATACGATATCGTTTTGGTGTCATCGGGTGCGGTAGCAGCCGGAAAATCTTTTTTAAAAAAATACAAGGGACAAATTCAGGAACGTAAAGCTGCAGCTGCGATTGGAAATCCAATTCTTATTGCTAAATACAATCATTATTTTCAAAAATATGGTATAGCTATTGCCCAAAGTCTGTGTGAACGCCATCATTTTTCACAGAGAGAGCAATTTCTTCAATTGAAGGAAACCTACCAAGAACTTTGGAAAAGTGGCATAATTCCCATTGCGAATGAAAACGATGTGGTTAGTAATTTGGAGCTTAAATTTTCTGATAATGATGAATTGGCTACTTTAATTGCGACCGGTTTCGGGGCATCAAAATTGCTAATTAGTACATCAGTTGGTGGTTTGTTGGATGAAAATGGATCTATTATTCGTATGATAAATACAATTGATGATTCCATTTTAAAAGTTGTGAATACTGATAAATCCTCTACTGGGTTAGGAGGAATGGTCTCCAAATTAACTTTTACCAAATTGGCTACCAAATTGGGTATCAAAGTGGTAATATTTGGATTGGACCATGGCAATGGAATTTTAGATGCCATAGATGAGAAAATTGGTTCTGTTTTTTTAGCACAAGAAGCCAGTTTGTCGGCTCGACAAAAATGGTTGGCCGCGGGTTCCTTGATTGCAGGAAAAGTAGTTTTGGATAAAGGGGCTGAAAAGGCTATTCGTCAGCGAAAATCCTTATTATCAGTTGGAATTAAAGAATTTATTGGCGATTTCACCAAGGGTGAGGTGATTGAACTTTTAGACTTGGAAAAGAATCTGATAGCTATAGCGCGGACAAGTAATTCAAAAATTGATTTATCGGATAAGTCGGGTGAGGTTGCCCATGCAGATGATATCGTCTTGGTATAAATTCCCACTCGGAGTAACC
>JBEBDG010000259.1:0-3440 GCA_041157165.1 Bacteroidota bacterium | reverse complement strand
TAATCAGTTTATGGCCTGGTATAAAACTGGCCTACTCATTGCTTTAGCCATGTTTTTGGCCTTAGGAACTCAAACGATGCGTTTATGGAATAATTATGATTATGCCAAAGAAACCATTCGTGGAAAATCTGAATTAAAATCTAAGGCATCCCAAGGAAGTGGTTTGGACAAAAACTACGCTTTTGACTGGTCGTATGGTATTGGAGAAACAGGAACCCTTCTCATACCGAATTTTTATGGAGGTGCCTCACAAGGAAATTTAGGTGGAGAAAAGTCTGAAACTTATAAAGTAATGACAGATGCAGGAATACCTAGTGATTCAGCCCTCCCTTTTGTTGAAAAAGGTCCAAGTTATTGGGGTGATCAATCCTATACTGCAGGTCCAGCTTATGCTGGAGCCATCCTTGTTTTTTTATTTGTTTTTGCAGCATTATACCTAAAGTCTAAACAGAAATATTGGTTACTTGCTTGTACTTTATTTTTCATTTCGATGGCATGGGGAAAAAACTTCTTCTTCAATACTATCTTATTTGATTATTTCCCACTTTTCAACAAATTTAGAGCCATTACGATGGTCCTAAATTTGGTTCAGCTATTATTAGTTTTAACTGCCATGCTAGGCATTAAACAATTGTTTGAGGAGAGACCAAAATTTGCTGAAATCAAAAAGCAATTGTTTATTTCTGCAGGAATAACGGGAGGAATTTCTCTACTTTTTGCTTTAATTCCAACACTATTTTTAGATTTCAAGGGAGTGCAAGATGGTGTCAAGTTATTAGATGATGCAAATATCAATAATGCCATTTGGAATGCCATTCGCCAAGACCGAATTTCACTATTTCAATCAGATGCCTTTAGAAGTGCTATTTTGATTTTGATAGGTGCTAGCTTGCTTGCATGGTCGACATTCAAGAATGCCAACAAGAATATCATCCTAACTTTGTTGATCATTATCAGCCTATTCGATGTATTTTCCGTTTCAAAAAGATATTTTACAAATGATGCTTTTGTATCTAAATTTACTTTAGAGGAGGATCGTCAACCGAGTCCGGCAGATCAACAAATTTTAAATGACAAATCTCAATTCAGGGTTTTAAATTCAAATACTTCCTTCATGAATGATGCCAGCACATCCTATTACCATCATTCTATTGGGGGATATCATGGAGCAAAATTGAGAAGGTATCAAGAATTAATTGAAAAATATTTTGGTAGTTCTTCTGCCCAAATGACTGTTTTGAATCTTTTAAATACAAAATATGTAATAGGAGCCGATTCGTTGGGCATGCCAATTGCACAAACTAATACTTCTGCACTTGGAAATGCTTGGTTTGTTAATTCCGTAGAGATCAAAAATGATGCAGATGAGGCCTTAAATGCGATTTCAACTTTGAATCCGAGAGCTACTGCCATTCTCGAAAAAGCTGATTATAATGGTAATTTGGCAAAATTTTCGATTGGTAGCATTGAACTAAGTACCTACAAACCAAATCATATTACCTATCAAAGTAATAATACTGGTAATGGATTTGCCGTTTTTTCTGAGATCTATTATAGAGGAAATAAAGATTGGAAAGCATATATTGATGGCAAATTTACACCTCATTTCAAAACAGATTATATACTACGGGGAATGTTAGTTCCAGCCGGAAAACATCAAATTGAATTCAAATTTGAACCTGAATCTGTAAAAACAGGCAAAAATATTGATGGCATAGCCTCGGCAGGTTTAATCCTATTTATCTTAGCAATGCTAGGATTACAATTTAAAAAAGAGAAAAAAACAGCATGATTTATTCCATGACAGGCTTTGGTAAGGCCACAAAAGAAACTGCCGAATTCATCATTCGAGTTGAATTAAAAACATTAAATTCAAAATTTACAGATATCTTTTGCCGCTTACCCAAAAGTATTTCCTCTAAAGAAATTGAGATAAGAAATTATTTAACTCAACAATTGGAACGAGGTAAAATGGAATTGAATATCAATATTCAAAAAAATCCAAATCAGGAAACTGTTTCAAGTAGTTTATTTCATCCAGCAACTATTTCAGCTTATTTTAATGAGTTAAAATCTATTGCCAAAGAAGCAAATGTGCAAGACTTAAATGAAACCCATTTGTTCGTGCAAACACTTACATTACCTAATGCTGTTTTATCAGATTCAGTAAATGATAATGATGAGGAGTTTGAAAAATTATCATCGGCTGTGATGGAGGCACTTATTGATGCTACCAATGAATGTAAAGCCTTCCGTCTTCGAGAGGGAAAAGTAGTAGAGGAAAAGTTTAAGGAATATATTCAAAACATAGCAAATGGATTAGAAGAAATAATTGAACAAGATAAATTGCGTATCCCAAATCTTCGCGAAAAATTACTGAAATCAATTTCTGAAATAAAAATATCTGATGATTTTGATAAAAATCGATTTGAACAAGAAGTTATTTATTACATTGAAAAATTAGACATTTCAGAAGAAAAGGTTCGTCTAAAAACTCACTTAACCTATTTCCATGATGTATTAAAAGAGGGGAATGGGAAAAAACTCAATTTCCTATCGCAAGAAATTGGTCGAGAAATTAACACCATCGGATCGAAAGCAAACGACTCCATAATTCAACGGTTGGTGGTAAATATGAAAGATGAGCTGGAAAAAATAAAGGAGCAAACGGCCAATGTCCTTTAATCAAATGTAATCTAAGACAAAAGCAAAAAAGAAATAGCCAAAATCCCAAGCAATAAGCCAACTAATTGATTCTTGGACAACTTTTCTTTGAAAAATACATACGCCACTAAAGCCGTTCCACCAATCACCCCAATATTGTAAATGGGTAACAATATAGCCCCATTATTTTCTGCTTGATCCAATGCTTTTAATAAGAAGAAAAAGGAGAAAAAATTGGGAATACCTAAAGGAATAGCTGCAAATACAGATCGTACATCGATCTGTATTTTTTTTGTTCCTAACTGAAACAATAAAGCAAGAATTCCAGCCACCATGGAACCAATCAATGCTAAAAGCATAAATGGCACGGTACCTCCCAAGATTGGCGCTGCTTCTTTATTTAAATAATTGAAGGTAGAATTAGTGATCCCATAACACAAAAATACTCCAATTAACAACAATGGTGCAGCCATTTGTGATTGATTAGAACCAACCTTTGGACTAAATAAATAAATTGCCCCAAAGGATAAAAAAATGCCCAAAAATGTCTGTATTGTAGCAGTATGAAATCCTCCCAAAAATACCAAGCTGAATAAGACAGGTATCACTAAAGACATATTACTAGCCAAGGAAGTAACTGCCATGCCATTCTTTTGGGTCGAATTGCCAGAAAATAAAAAGGTAACTACAAAACCAATCCCCAATAATAATGATGGCCATTGTTCCAACAAATTCAATTGGTAAATTACCGGTAAGGCACTTGGCTGAACTGCCAC
>JBEBDG010000258.1:0-3447 GCA_041157165.1 Bacteroidota bacterium | reverse complement strand
GGTGGATTTATGAAGTTCAACGCGACTGAGTAATACATTAACAAAATCTTTGGGGAAATAGAGGTGTTTGAATTCCCGAATTTCAAAACAGAACAAATCAAATTCTCGTTTTATTGAATCGGCTTTGTCGAGTGAATCGTTCATCATTTCATCTACTTGCATTTTACAGGGCAGGTAGAATGAATAAAGTTGTTGTTGGTATGTTACAGTAGATTTGGATCCATTAAATTCTACATCCTGGGAGTCGTCAATATCGAAGAGAGAAATCTGTTTTCTAAAGGAACGAGTGGTTACATTGATTCGGGCAATCTTTAATTGCTCCAGCGCGTTGTTAAGTAATTCTTTCATGACTTTTTTTGGTTTATAACTGTAAGAATAACAAACGAGTTCTATCAAATTGGGTCAATATGAAAATTACTTTTTTAAACGTCTAAATGGTAAAATCACCCACTTGGCAATTGGCAAGGGTATATATATATACCTTGCCATTTGCCAACCTAGATATGATTTTAGAAAATGCCAGTTTGCAAGGGCGGGGCGGGTTTTGTGTGGCGTTTCAAATTTTGAGTATTTACACATCGAAATCCGATGATATTAGGAATTTCTGTATTGGACTCTTTAGTCTGATTCCAATGTTCATTTGTTCAAATGTTCACTGTTCATCGGGTACTGGGCTGAATAGTGGATTTTGTCAAATTGGAAAAAAAAACAAAGAATCTGGCGCTGTTAATTTGACCCTTAGGTAAATAGTTGATTTTAATAGAAGATTGAGGCTTGCGTTAGGTCTTAGGTTTCGAATCCAAATGGGTCTTATGTACCTCAAGATATTAAGTTAGTATCACCAACCTTTTTGTCTTACAACTGAGGAGTATTGTATAAATATTGTTTTGTAAAATTGCCTATTTGTAAGGGTTTTGGGTGGGTTTTTTATAATATTGAAAATTGTTTTAGTTGTTTTTTCGATGTAATAATTTAATTCTTAACCGCTATGAGATATGTAGGGAATCTAATTTTGTATTTTTAGTTAGTATTGTCTACCTTTGTATTAAATTGAATATGAACAAGGTTCCGTACACAAAATTCAACAGTGAGCAATTAGAAAAAATTGGTAATGCTGTCGTGTACTTGGCGGACAGGATACCAAATTTATCAAAAACAAAATTACTCAAGTTGTTGTATATTTTGGATGAGATTTCAATTAAGAAAAGTGGAATTCCAATTTTAAATCTTAAATATAAAGTTTGGAAATTCGGACCTGTCTCAGAAGAGTTGTTTATCGATTTATCTTCTGAACCCAAACTACTCGAGAAATTTATTAATCGCGACAGCGGAGGAGATTTTATTGTTTCTAAAGTGAAATTTAGTGAAGATGAATTTTCTGAAAATGACGTTGAATTAATGGATTTTGTTATTGAAAAATATGGTAACAAGACGGCTAAGGAGTTGGTTTCGTATACCCATAGAGTTAATTCGCCTTGGTACAACGTCGCAAAAGAAAACGCTGTTCTAGAATTATTAGAAAGTGAGGAGATTAACAGTACAGAATATTTGATTGACATGAGTATGGTTGTTTCTCATGATGAACGAAAATTAGAAATGTATTCTGAATATCTAGAATCCCATTAAAAATGTTAGAAGTTGGGAATATAATTTATTTTGACCCCTTTTATTTCAAAAACGGGAATACAGCGAAGCCCAAGTACTTTCTTGTTTTAACTCATTCAGAAAATAATTCAATTATTGCTTCTTTACCGACGAGGAAAGACACTATTCCACATGATGAAGTCATTGTTGAAGGATGTGTAGAATTGCCTGAAATTAATCTTAATTGTTTTATCATCCCCCCAAATATTGAGGTAACTGATTGCGGCAAAAAATTTGTTTTTAGAACACACCTTTACGGACATCAGTTAGATGATTATCAAGTTGATGTCATTAATAAAACCTATCTGAATGAAGGTACTGATTACGAAATATGGGGTAAAATGAAAGAGGAAATATTTAATCGTGTTTTGTTGTGCTTCAGAACATCCAAATCAGTTAAATGGAAATTTAGAAAACACCTTTAATTGGGTCTTATTTATTATTTACCAATTAATTTAATATTTTGCTCCCTAAATTAGTCTCCCTTCTTATGCTTGTGAGGTTTTAAAGTAGGATTGTTCTTTGGTGTTTCCTTATTATCTCTTTGCCTTTTATCTGGCTTTCCTGTAGTTGTCGCAATTCTTTTTGGACCTGGCTTAATTCCCATCAATGTAAAATTTAATTTATTCAAATTTAAGGAATTGCTTTTAATACTCAATGACCTCAAAAATGGATGTTAATGTTTATATAGTCAAGTGAATAACTGCATTGCTTGAACTTTTTACTTCAAACCGATGAGCCTAATTTGTATAGGGCAAACTAAGATGTTGATCTAGGGATTTAAAACGTATTACGTTTGTTGTTTTTTTTTAATTGTAAATTGCTCTGTTAATGTTGGGTAAATACTGGACGATGTAAGGGTTTAATAAATATGCAGTTTTATTTGATCTTTGAATAATTCAGTAAGGTTCATTATCTTTGTGAAACCTAAAGAAACTCAATCTAGACAATCAAGCCCTCCTTTTGGCTGCTTGGTTTCTAAGGGGGTTTCCAATGGAAAAACTAGAAGCTAAATCCTTGTTTTATAAAGAGTTGATTGGTAGGTTTGTTCGCCTCTCTCTCCGCTGAATACAGTTCGCAACTGTTCGAAAAGTGTGTAAGTCCTTGATTTACACACTTTTTTTTGTTCTTTACTTTCCGAGAATGTTCGCGTTTGTACGCCGATTAGGTTTCCTACTGGTGACCCCTTTTTAAAAATGCAAAAGGGGTCAACGGTGTACGAACAAATAATGTTGTCAGCATCGTTGAATTGCCTCAATTTAGGTGGTAATTACAGCCTGACAAAGAAGGGTTGGTTTGTTCGATTATTTCATTTAGATATCTGTTTTCGGATATTTACGTATAAATACGGATATGTTGTGACTTCGAATCAGATCTAGTTTCGTATATTTGCGTATAAATACGGATATGTTATGAGTTTAAAAATACATACATTGAAGCTTGAATTAGGCATGAAACTCATGTCTGATCTGAGTAAAATAGATCGTTTTGATGCTTCGTGGGCTTCCATAGAAAAGCGAGAAGGGTCATCGTTAAAGCAACTGAAATCAATCGCTACGGTAAGAAGTGTAGGTGCTTCAACTAGGATTGAAGGCTCTAAAATGACCGATGATGAAGTAGCGGTTTTGATTGAAAAATTGTCCATTGCAAAATTAGAAGAAAGAGATGAGCAAGATGTGATTGGTTATTTCGAAGCATTGGATACAATCGCTGAAAACTATGAATCCATTCACATCACAGAAAGCCAAATTAAAAACCTCCATAAAATATTGATGCAACATGGAGAAAAGGATGCATGGCATA
>JBEBDG010000257.1:0-3476 GCA_041157165.1 Bacteroidota bacterium | reverse complement strand
TGAGCAATTCATTCAGGTTGTAATTTCTGATATTTTCTAAGCCTCTAAAACCAAAATACCCAAGGGCGATACTCGAACTAAGCGGAATGATGCCCATCCAAAGCATGTACATTATCTCCCAAATACCATTTTGTTTAATGCGACTCATACCCAAATTTAGTTAAATATTTCGCTAACTTTGTGATTGGTTTCATAATTTATGAGCAAGGAAGTCGCCATTATTAAATACAATGCAGGAAACGTGGCATCTGTCATGTATGCACTTGACCGCATCGGAGTTAAATACATTTGGACGGATGATGAACAACAATTGCGTTCTGCCGAAAAAATTATCTTTCCCGGTGTTGGTGAGGCAAGTACTGCTATGAACCACCTCCGTGAAAAAGGTTTAGATCAGCTCATTCCAACGCTTAAACAACCTGTTTTAGCCACTTGCATTGGTATGCAATTGCTTTGCAAAAGTTCTGAAGAAAACGATGCCATTTGCTTGGGTGTATTTGATGTGGACATTAAACGATTTCAGTCCCCAATCCATAAAATTCCTCATGTTGGCTGGAATGAGGTCTCCTTTAAAGAAGATATCCCTTTGTTCCATGGAATGAAAAAATCAGAATACATGTATTTTGTGCATTCGTATTTCGCCCCAATAGGCACCTATACACTTGCAACATGTAATTACATTCATGATTTTTCGGCGATGCTACATAAAGACAATTTTTATGCAGCACAATTTCATACTGAAATTTCGGGACTTGCCGGTCAAACCCTTTTACAAAATTTTGTCAATCTGATATGAAATTTCAAATAATCCCTGCAATCGATATCATCGGAGGACAGTGCGTACGTCTGACTCAGGGCGATTATGGACAAAAAAAAGTTTATAATAACGACCCCTTAGAAGTAGCCAAAGCATTTGAGGGAGCGGGAATTCAACGATTACATTTGGTTGATTTAGATGGTGCCAAAGAAAAAAGGATTGTCAATCAAAAAGTGTTAGAAAGAATTGCAAACGGAACTCGTTTGCATATTGATTTCGGAGGGGGTGTCCAATCAGATGAAATGATTGATATGGCATTTTCTTCAGGAGCAAAACAAATTACCGCTGGCTCTATTGCAGTTAAAAATCCTGAATTGGTCATTTCTTGGTTTGAAAAATACGGTTCCGACCGAATTATTTTAGGTGCAGATGCCAGAAACGAACAAATCGCAGTATCTGGTTGGCAAGAGAATTCTAAGCTTTCGATTTACGATTTTTTACAAGATTATGTCGTCAAAGGGGCAAAATACATCATTTCCACCGATGTGGCCAAAGATGGTTTATTGCAAGGACCAAGTTTTGATTTGTATGCAAACATACAATCCAAACAACCCTCTCTCCATGTTATTGCAAGTGGAGGAGTGAGTTGTATGCACGATTTAGAACAATTGCGTGATATGCAATTATTTGGTGTAATTGTTGGAAAGGCCTTTTATGAAGGCAAAATTACTTTAGAACAACTAGCTCAATTTGCCTAATGTTAACCAAAAGAATCATTCCATGCTTGGATATTAAAGAAGGGCGAACCGTAAAGGGAACAAATTTTGTAGACCTTCGAGATGCCGGAGATCCTGTGGAATTGGGTGCACTTTATGCACAGGAAGGGGCTGATGAGTTGGTATTTTTAGATATTACGGCAACTGTGGATAACCGTAAAACTTTAGTTGAATTAGTAAAAGACGTGGCACGCCATGTAAATATACCCTTTACGGTTGGGGGCGGAATTTCCTCCATTGAAGATGTTTCAGCCTTATTAAATGCTGGGGCCGACAAAGTTTCCATCAACTCATCGGCTGTGAGAAATCCCAAATTGGTAGATGAACTAGCCCTTCATTTTGGGTCACAATGTATTATCGTAGCCATAGACACTCGTTTTGTTGAACAGAATCATTGGGTGCATACACATGGCGGTAGAAAAATTACCGATATTCAAACGATTCCTTGGGCTAAAGAAGTGCAAGAAAGAGGTGCAGGAGAGATTTTATTAACATCCATGGACACCGATGGTACAAAAAATGGATTTGCCAATGAACTTACCTCCATTATTTCAGGGGGTCTTTCGATCCCCGTTATTGCCAGTGGAGGCGCCGGCACCATGGAACATTTTTATGAAGTATTTACAGAAGGAAAAGCAGACGCTGGCCTGGCTGCAAGCATTTTCCACTTTAAAGAAATTGAAATTATGGACCTAAAAAGATACCTTTCTCATAAAGGAATTCCCATGAGGTTATAATTTTTACTAAATTTGAACATGAATACACAACCCGATTTTTCAAAAGGACTTATTCCTGCAATCATACAAGACGCCTCAACTCGTAAAGTTTTGATGTTGGGTTATATGAATGAAGAAGCTTTTGAAAAAACAAAATTAGAAAAACGCGTGACGTTTTTCTCGCGTTCCAAAAATAGATTATGGACCAAAGGAGAAACTTCCCATCATTTCTTGAATGTAGTTTCAATTCTTGTCGATTGCGACCAAGACAGTATTTTAATATTGGCAAATCCGGAAGGGCCCACTTGTCATACAGGGGCTGATACATGTTTCAATGAAGACAACAAAGACAATGCAGCTTGGTTAGATCATTTAAAACATGTGATCCGTTCGAGAAAAAAGGCAGATGCAGATACTTCTTACACGGCATCTTTGTTCAAAAAAGGAACCAACAAAGTTGCTCAAAAAGTAGGAGAAGAAGCCGTTGAATTGGTAATTGAAGCAATGTCTTCAAACGATGACCTATTCAAGGGAGAAGCTGCCGATTTACTATTCCACTACCTAGTATTATTAGAAGATAGGGGTATAGGGTTGGAACAAATCATTGCATTACTACAACAAAGACACCAAAAATAATCATGCTAGGATTCATCATTCGTTATTTAATCCTTTCTGCTTTGGTTCTCATCATTCCAAAGTATTTAAAAGGAATAACCGTTGATTCATTTACAACGGCCTTATTGGTTGCTCTCATGATGGCCTTTTTAAATTCATTTGTAAAGCCCGTTTTGAAAATCATTAGCTTTCCCATAACTTTTGCAACTTTAGGTTTATTTTCCTTGGTTATTACCATTTCAATGGTGTATTTAACGGAAGCATACATCCCTGGATTTAAAGTAGAAGGCTTCGTAGCACCATTAATTTTCAGTATGATTTTCAGTTTTGCAAACAGTATTTTAGGATTCTTTACCAAATGAGAACATCCCTTTTGTTCCTTTTTTCCTGTATATTTTTGGCCGCTTGTACCAAAAAACCCAACTTAGTTGGAATGGATGCCGAACTCTTTAAAAAAGACAGGGGCGCTTGTCAGAACCAACGGAAAACACAGGTTTCATGGTTAAAAAAGCACCGTTTGGAGTTAAAAGGGGTAAGTTCAAACGATATTGAAGAGGTCTTGGGGAAACCAGATATTCAACAATTGGCCGACAGAAATCAAGAGTATTACAT
>JBEBDG010000256.1:0-3482 GCA_041157165.1 Bacteroidota bacterium | reverse complement strand
ACATTTGGGAATTGGGGCTCATTTACGAAGTGAATATTGTCCCGATCAACAATGTACAAATCATCATGACCCTCACTGCGCCTAGTTGTCCGGCTGCCCAAACCCTCCCCCACGATGTCGATCAAAAAATCAGAGAGATTGAAGGCATCAATGACGTTTTTGTAGAAATCACTTGGACCCCAGCCTGGAACAAAGACATGATGAGCGAAGAGGCTAAATTGGAGTTAGGTTTTTTATAATCAAAAGTATTTAATAAAAAAGTTGATCCTTTAGTTGAAGTTACATTTAATACTATTTGTTTTTTACCAACTGCTTTCTGTATAATAATTCACCATTTTTAGCTCTCAATTCAATAATATAAATCCCCCCTGATAGCGATTTTAACTCAATACTCTGGCCACTCATTATTTTTTTATTTTCAATTATTTTTTTTCCAGAAATATCAACAATTGTATAAAACACTTGGCCTAAAGTTCCAAGCGAGAAATTTACTTTAATTTCTTGCTCAAAAGGATTAGGACTAACAGATATATTTTTTTCAGATATCAAATCATTAATCCCTGTAACTACATAAAAATAAGGATCACTTAAAGCACTAACACAACTATTTTCAAATGCTATTGCAGAATAATAACCATTGCTAGATGGCTTTATTTTTTTAAGGGTGTCACCTGTTAATTTTTCATCTTTATACCAAATTGCATTTTGACTAGATGCCACTAAAAACCCTTGCTGATCCTTTGAAATTAATGGTTTTGTTGGATTTGGAAAAACACTTACGACTTGCTTTATCATTTCACTTTCACAACCATTTTTTTTATTTAATCTGCTAACATAAAATACTAAATCACCTGAAACTGTTGGTGCAATAGTAGGTGCAATTGTATCTGGTTTTGAAAAATCCAAGTTTGACTTGTACCAAAGTAACTGATGGTCAGGGTCAGCTTTTAGCCCTAAAGAAAAACTTTTAGAATTTACACAAACACTTGTATCGTACTTAGAGGGTGGTGTAGTATGAACAGACAATGTTGGACAGAGATCTTCAAAATCTAAAATACCGTCATTATCAGTATCAGTAATGTCTGATAAAACAACATCTTTAAAAAATCCTTTTGAAGAGAAACCTGAACTTTGAAAGGCAATATTATTTAGAGAATATTTTCTATTAGACGGTGGCGGAATGAATAAACTGGAACTGTCTGACATCGACAAAGTATAGAAGCTTGTAGTATCACCTTGTCCAACATCGTATCCAACCTTACCCGTTCCATTTATGCGAGCAGGACCTCCAAAATAAACATTTGACCAACCAGTTGCAGGCAAACCATCAAGCACCCCATAACTTGTGTCATAAATAGGAGATTGATGTTTTACAGTAGATTCTAGTTTTAAAATACGATCTCTTCTAAATACAGTACTCCAGTATACTAGACCCCTATTTAAAAAAGTTTTATTTTTTTCTAAACCTTCAATAACAAGAACGGAGTCGGCAAAATATGATTTTACAGTTTCATTACTAAGATAATATGAGAACATATCTGATGCCTTTTCCACTAGCCTTACCCTATCTCTTTTTCTAATAACTGTAGAAAATGAATCTATTTTAGCTCCTTGTGGATTAATCAAAAAACACTTTAAGTTTACATCTGTCCTTCTCCTTAAAAGTGAGTAGGAGAAATAATTGTTACCATTTTCACTATAAGAAACTGTGTCGGCATTATCCATTATTAAATACTTGCAATTATCAGCTAAGTAATTGGTGCTTCTTAAATTTAAATTCACTGTATCAAAAGGTGAAAAGAAATACAATAATTCCTCATCCTTAATTAATCTACTTGTAGCTTTAGGAAATTTAGCAATTTCATCAATCGCAGATTGATTCAATCTAAATTTCAATACATTTTGAAAAAAGGGATTAAGGTTAGTTTGTATGGTTTTTGAAGCAGCAAGAGCAATATTTGAAAGTGCATCCTCTATTGTTACTACATTTGGCTGTTGACGTAAATTAATAAAGAAGCCAGGGAACATTCGGTCTTTTCCAAAAATATCGAAAATGGGATATAAAGCAGTAGTAGCAAAATATGCAGTAAAATCATGCCCGGCCCTTCCTCTATTAGGATCTAAAACTCCATCTAAATCCCATCTTGCATAAGAATTATATGGATTTGCACTTGTGTCATTTATATATCCTCTATACCAAGTTTTAGACCACTTAAGATTCATTAAAGTCTCATTAAGTTGCCTCTCTGATAAATCATCAATTATTTCATCAAATGCAAATTGATACATTATACCTGCAAATGCCTCCGCAAATCCTCCATTTCGTTCACCTGAATTAGGTGTAAAAGGGAATAATATTTTACTAGAAAAATCAAAGAAATTTCGCCCAAATTCGTACCCAATTATCACATCTCTATTCACATTAAGACTATATTTTAAATTATAAAAAATTGAATTGAAACCATCTACTTCAATCCCTTTAGCCCCAATTAAACCACATCCGCTACCACATGATGGAGCGCCAAAGAAAACATTACATTTATTTGAAAATCTTGGATTACCGCCTGCTGGCTGATATCCAAGATTATTTTTATAAAAAGCATAAAGAGTATCGATTCTTTTAAGCATTTTTTTAAGCGTTAAGGTGTCCTCTAACTGCTCTTTCTTAATAATTAAAGAATCAATAAAAACAACAGTATAATCTGATTCTGCTACGTAACATGAAATTACTCTTCCATCAAAAGAATTATAATTTCCAACAGATAACTTAAATTGAGAAAAGGAACTATTAAAATAAAATAATAATAATAGTACTAAGAATGGTGCTTTCATTAAAAGAGGTTTAAATCAGAATAAAGTTAATTTTATTTTATTAGCGCAAACTAAATTTCAGAAAAAAATGACCCTAAATTTGAATAATGAAACGACTTATCATTATCCATGGCATTTTAATTATCTGCCTAAAAACCAATTTACTACTTAGCCAAACATCGATATCACAGAAATGGATAGGTTTCATAAATGAAAAATCAAGTGTTTATGAATATATAATTATCATAAAATCACTTAAAGGAGAAGTAATTTCTGGTACTACCATCAGCAAGAGTAAAGATTTTTACAGCGAGACAAAATTCAAGGGCATCGTAAAGGGAAATGAATATTTGATCAATGAAACAGAGCTTTTAAAAACCAACTACAAAGGTGCCGGAAGCGTTTGTTTGATGAAGCTTAACTTAAAAAGAAAAAACGATAAGTTAGAAGGAAGCTTTACCTCTAGCAACAAGGAAATTAAAGATTGTGGATCAGGTACTATCTCATTAAGTCTTGTAAAAGAAAAACAAGCAATACCAGCTCCAAAAGAAGCAACAAAAACAGTAATGCCTGAACAACCATCAATAAAAAAAGAAATTGAGGTTATCAAACCAGCTGAAAATAAAAACATAGAACAACCTATCGCTTCACCTACACAAATCAACAACCAG
>JBEBDG010000255.1:0-3489 GCA_041157165.1 Bacteroidota bacterium | reverse complement strand
AGCACATAATTTAATTTGGGTTGACGTTACCGCTCCTACATCAAATGAATTATCGGAACTAAGCAAAACCTATGATTTAAACCATTTTGCTTTATCTGCGTGTTTACAGCCAGACCATTTGCCTAAGCACGAGGATATAGAAGGGACTCATTTTATTATTACCAGGGTATTAATGCCGATTCGCAGTAGTAAGGCCGTTTCTATACAATCCATTTCCACTAAAATAGCTTTTTTCTACAGACCGGGAGTATTAATTACGATCCATCGAATTCCACATGATTTCATCGAGGATGTTCGAGTGCGTTTTTTCGATAAAGGACAATTTAAATTAGTGGAGTCGATTGTTGCGAAATTGTTGTGGCACATCTTACACTCCTACGAATTGCCCGCGGTAGGGCTTTCATCAGAATTAGATGAATTTGAGAATAGGGTTTTTTCACAAAACCTTACCCCTCAAATGTTGTCAGAATTATATCAGATCAAACGTAAAGCCTTGATGAGTAAGAAACTCTTATTATTCAGTCAAGAGGCAATAAGTTCTGTCAAATTACCATCAACAAAATCAGACGACTTACAAGATTCGCGAGACCTACACGTAAAGCTCCTAAACATTTATGACCAAATTCACGAAGATGTGTCCAATTTGGTGAATTTTTACCTCTCCATTTCGGCACAGAAAACGAATGATGTCATCAAAGTATTAACCATCTTTTCCGTGTTTTTTATGCCCCTTACCTTTGTGGTTGGAATTTACGGTATGAATTTTGAGTATATGCCAGAGTTGAAAATGCGTTATGGTTATCCTATACTTCTAGGCATTATGGTACTTTTAAGTGTCGGAATTTATTTGTGGTTTAGGAAGAAAAGGTGGTTATAAAGTAAACCAATGTATATCTATTTGATTAAACTATTGAAATGGCCTATTCTGAATACCAAGCGGACCGCATTAGAGAACGATTAAAAGGAATCTCCTATTCTGAAAAGAGAATGATGGGAGGACTCATTTTTATGGTTCGAGACGCCATGTGTGTGGGCTTGGATTTTGATAAAAAAGCAAATGAAGATAGATTGATGGTTCGTGTTGGGAAATTGCAATATGAGCATTTGTTGAACTACCAAGGAAGCGTTGCCATGAATTTTACAGGCCGCGAAATGCGTGGATTTTTATTTATCAATGCTTCTTTTTTTGATCAAGAAGATCAATTGGATTTTTGGATACAAAAAGGATTAGAATTCAACCAATTATTAACACAAGAATAATACAAATACGATATGAAAAAAATGACTTGCAAACAGCTCGGCGGAGCTTGTGATGTTGAATTTGTAGGAGAGTCCTTTGATGAAATTGCCACCCAAAGTAAAAAACATGGGATGGAAATGTTTCAAATTGGGCATCAGGCCCATATAGAAGCCATGAATGAGATGCAAAAGATGATGAAAGAGCCATCTGATTTTGCTAAATGGTTTGAAAGTAAAAAGGAGGAATTTAATAAGCTAAACAATATTTAACCCTTCAATTTCCTGATAGTCACATACTCAATCATCGCATTGTGGTTGCATCTTTTGTCGAAAAGGGGAGCGAGAGTGCAAAAGGCGACAGAAATGTCGCCTTTTTTGTTGTCTATTAGTGAGTTAGGTGTGCTGCATCTTTATATATTTACTCAATGAAAAAACTTTTAATCATCGGCTTTATCCTTATTGCTTTTCAAACATCCGCTCAATCAAATTCTGATCAAGATAAAATGAAACAAGTTGAAAACAACTTAATTCCTTTTGTCCCAGTTAAAGACTTTAAAGGCTGGAATATATTGGATAGAATGAAATACTATGGTGTTCCTGGTGTAAGTATTGCGGTTATCAAAGACTATAAAATCGATTGGGCAAAAGGATACGGATTCGCCGATACCATTCAAAAAATACCTGTTACAACAGAAACCATGTTTTCGGCAGGCTCAATCAGCAAGTTTTTAATGGCAATTACTGCATTAAAAATGGTTGAGAATGGTCAAATGGAATTAGATAGGCCGATTAACAACTACCTAACTTCTTGGAAAATTGCGGAAAATGAGTTCACGCAAAAGACACCTGTTACCTTAAGAATGTTACTTAGCCATTCTAGTGGTACATCACAATCATCCTATTTTGGATTTACTCCAAATGAACCCTTACCAAGCATTGTTGAAATTTTAAGTGGTGCAAAAATAGCCGGGACGCGTGGTGTGGTTGTAAATAGTGAACCGAATAAAGAGTTTCGTTATTCTGGAGGAGGGAGTATGATTGCCCAAATGGCGTTAATGGATGTTTCAAAACTAAGTTTTGCCAATCTGACTAAAGAGGTTCTTTTTGATAAACTAGGAATGGCTAATTCTACTTTTGAGCAACCGGTGCCCTTGAAATATAAGAAACAAAGCGCTTGGGCCTATTCCAATGCGTCTTGGTTTAAAGGGATGCCTTATGTGTATCCACAACAAGCAGCTGCAGGACTTTATACTACTCCAACAGACCTCGCAAAAATCTTTATAGATGTTCAGAAATCTTATTTGGGCAAAGGTAAAATTTTGGGACAATCAATGACAAAGCAAATGCTTACTCCTCAAAAGATTGTTTCTGATGGAGCATATAAAGAAAATATCGGTATAGGTCCTTTTTTAATTCAAAGAACGGATAACAAAAACCCAAATGGCGTTTATTTTGAGTTTACAGGAGTGAATGCAGGATTTTTAGCTTATGGTATTGCAAGTGTAACAGGAGGAAATGGGGTAGTTATTATGCTTAATTCTGGAGACGATGTGAATGGCTTAGGTAAAGAAATTAGACGGGCTATTGCTAAGGTTTATAATTGGAATAACTTTTTACCGGAGGAAATCGAACCTATGAAATTAGGAGACCAAGCACTAAATAAATTGTCAGGTAGGTATAGAATGGGAACTGATGAAGTTCTTTATCTACGGAAAGAGAATGATTATTTAGTTGAAAATATCAATGAAGGAAACAATATTTATTGCTTTCCAATTTCTAAAGACACTATCGTTTTTACAGACTATAATATTAAAGCGGGCTTTAAATTTAACCAAAATGGGGAAGTCGTCTCGTTACAAAACGTATATCAAGAAAAGCCCATGCTTAAAATGAGAGATGACGAATTCTCTCCGAGTGAATATTTGAAAATGAAGAACTATGTAGAGGCTAAAAAGGCTTATTCTGCAATGAAAATGAATGAATACCAAATTACCTATTTGGCCTATGACCTCATGAATAAAAAGGCGTTGGATTTAGAAGCTGTTAAAACGATTTTAGATATTGCCCTTGACCAACACCCCAATTCATCTATTGTTTATAGTCGTTTGGGTGATTATTATTTAAAATTAAAAGACAAACAGAATGCGATTAAAAATTACACGAGGGCTATTGGAATTGACCCGAGTGATGAAAACAGCAAAGAAATTTTGAAGAAACTAATCCTTTAATTTCATTATAGTCACATACTCA
>JBEBDG010000254.1:0-3511 GCA_041157165.1 Bacteroidota bacterium | reverse complement strand
TGTGAGTTATATGAATACAAAGCCATTGCTATTTGGTTTGGAGCAAGGCCATTTGAATGATGAAGTTGAGTTGTTACTTGATTATCCTGCCAATTTGGTGAAATTGTTGAAGTCAAATCAAATAGACATAGGATTGATACCCGTAGGTGCTCTTCCTTCTTTGGGGGAATATCAGATCATATCTGACTATTGTATTGGAACCGAAGGGGAAGTGGCCTCAGTGGCTGTATTCAGTGAGGTACCCATGGCGGAGATTGACACAGTATTGCTGGATTATCAGTCAAGAACCTCCGTCATGCTTTGCAAGATCCTGTTTGAAAAGCACTGGAAGAAAAAAGTTCAATTTATTGATGCCCAGGATGAATCCTACATCGAAAACATCCGGGGAAATGTGGCTGGTCTTGTGATAGGGGACAGGGCATTGAAAATCAGGGCTAGGTTTAGATTTAAGTTTGATCTTGGCCTAGCTTGGAAGGAAATGACTGGGCTTCCCTTTGTATTCGCAATTTGGGTAGCGAAAAAACAGATAAATGGGGAATTCAAAGCCTTACTCAACAAGGATTTTGGATTAGGGTTGAGCAAAATAAATTCGATAATAAAGGACAATGATGAATCAAATTACCCAATGGATATGTATTTTCGAAAAAACATATCCTATGTATTGTCTGAAAACAAGATGGCTGGCATGGAATTGTTTTTATCATTCCTTGAAAACACTTGAGTTTTTGCCATCTAAATTTAAAAGCCCAAACTGAGCAATTAAATTAAATATGATCTTCAATAAGATTTCAATACATAACAAAATTAATTTTTAATGATGTCATTACTGAGCAAATTAAAATTTCCATTTATTCATAAAGCGTATTCATTGAAGGGAATTGACAAAGGTCATCATCAAATCACATATCGTGGTGTTCCCTGTATAAAGTGCCCATTTGATTATGTTATTTATCAAATGATATTAAACGAAGTTCAGCCAGATCTAATCATAGAAATTGGAACAAATTATGGTGGAAGTGCGCTTTATTTGGCCGATATTCTAGAAAATATCGGTAAAGGTGAAATTCACACCATCGACATAGATGATAGGGCTTATGAATTGGTAAAGAAAAGCGATCGGATTAAATTTTTTCATAACGGATGGGAGGGGTACGATATTCAAAATGCGAATGGTTACAGCAAAATTCTAGTTATTGAAGATGGTTCGCACGAATTTCAATCAACTTTGGGTGCATTGAAGAAGTTTGGAGATCTAGTCACAAGCGGCTCCTATATGATTGTTGAAGATGGGATTATTGACGAATTGGGTCATTCAAGTGCTTATGGAGGTGGACCAGTGAAAGCAATTAAAAACTACTTGGCTAGCCATCCGGAATTTAAAATCGATGATAAATGGCTCAACATGTTTGGGGAAAGTGCAACTTTTAATACACTTGGTTATTTGAAAAAGGGATAAATAATTAATCGTTAATCCCTTTTGCCAAGTCGTTGTTTTTTTTAACCAACCTTTTTAAGAATTATGTTTATTTCTTCTTGCATAAGATGATATGGTTCAAAAACGCATCCTGTCTCTTAGGCAATATCTCATTTATAATTATTGTAGCAATGTTTGCGAAGCAAATTATAAATGTTCCCAAAATCCACTTGAGGGGTTTGAAGAAATTAAGTTTTGAAATCACATACGATTCAAGGTAGGAAATGAAAACCTGCATTACCGATTCAAAGCTGGTTCCAATTTTTTTGTATTTTATGATTTCGAAACCAGCCTCATTGAGCAAATGCTTAATTCCAAAAGAGGTATACCTTGCAAAGTCGTTTGGTGCTTCGTGTTCGGCAATGATAAAGGGACAAGTAATCAATAATGTCCCGTCCGGTTTTATGACCCTATTTATTTCTATTAATAATTCAGGCAGATTAAATACATGTTCAAAAACCTCTGTACTTAATATGCTGTCAAATGTATTGTTGTCAAAAGGTATGTTTTTGCCATCGTAAAAAAAGTCAATGTCTTCATTTTGATGTGAATGGCCTTCTCCATGAAAGTCAACTCCAATATATTCGTCTACATGGATTAGTGCTTTATATGGCTTTGAACCACATCCTAGGTCCATCATTTTCCCATTTAAGTACTTTGCATTTTCAGCAATATTCTTAAAAAGATTATGTCTGGTTATGTAAAATGATTTGGTAATGTTGGGGTTAAAATTTTTATTTCTCATTGAGTCTCTTATAATTTTCAATAAATTTTTTTGATTTCTTTTTAATTATCTTGATTTTTTTGCAAGTATTACGATGTGTATACTCGAGAAATATTGAATTGATATTGTATCAAGATCAACATGTTTGAGTAACCCTTCTATTAGTTTTTTATCAAATACATGATGATGCGCACATCTTGTTTCATAATTATTGCTGATCAGTTCGTTAAAATCCTTGACTGTTATGTTAGAAGGATTTCTAGAATGATCATGTAATTTCATGATTTCATCAATGTGGGTATTGTCTTCCTCTGTCACATTATTGTTGAAGTCATCTATTAGATGTTCCAAAGATGTGTACTCTCTTTTAATATCGAATGTGCCTAGTTTGTTGGGTAGGATCATGAGAAGATAACCATTTCGTTTGATTACTCTTTTCCACTCCAAAAGTGCTTTGATTGGGTTGGCAATATGTTCTAAGTTATGGGATGATAGGACAAAGTCGTACTGATCATCTTTGATAATACTCAGGTCAGTGCCATCCATAATATACTGGTGTCCAATTCTATTCTCAAACTGGTAAGTATTCCCTGACTGTATTTTTCCTTCCCAAATTGTAGATGAACTGAAATTGCAACCATCTAGTTCTTTGATACACTTGTAAATTGGAATGAAACCTTTTTTGGTGAAAGCGAAACTAGGGCCGCCAATTTCTAGTCCAGAAAGTCCAGTAAATGTATTCTTATAAAACTTAGCATTGGGAATATATTTTGGAAAATATTTTCTGAATTCTACTTCAATTTTATTTTTAAATCCTACTAATAAGTTTAGAAGCATATTTTTTATTTAATTTTCCCAATTGACATCTGTTTACATCTCTTATTGCCATCAAAATTGCCCTTGTATATTTTAGCGTTTGACCGCCATAAAATAGACAATTTTTTAATTCATTTATTATGTCTGATGATTTTAATTTAAAGCGTAAATTTCTATATTTTTTTCTTAAGTAAAGGTGGTTTCTTACAATATAATATAAACGTAAAGGGTTGTGTAATTTTCGTGTTTCTTTTTTTAGAAATGGGGATATAACATTTATTTCTTCACCCAGTAGATGTTTTAAACAAATTTGAGGGTAAAGTACTGTTTTAAAGCCGTTTTTGAAAGATTTTAGGCAGAATTCCGTATCAACTCCATCGATAAATAGATTTTCATCAAATCCGTCAATTGATGATGCAATTTTTAAATTAATGATGCTTCCAGATGTGATTAAAAGTTGATTGTATGTAGTTTGATTTTCTGTATTCTCCTTTTTA
>JBEBDG010000253.1:0-3560 GCA_041157165.1 Bacteroidota bacterium | reverse complement strand
ATAAATTGATAAAGGTAAATTCAAATTTATCAAGTTATTCAGGACTTTGGTCATCTGCTAATGTAGGAGATTTCAATCAAGACGGAAAACAAGATCTCATTTTAGGAAACATTGGTCAAAATTCTTCATGTTTCAATCAATCTATTCTACCTGTTAAAGTACGAGTAAATGATTTTGATTCCAATGGGTTTTTAGATAAAGTAATGTCAAAAACATTAAATGGTGAAGAAATTCCTTTCTTTTTGAAAAGAGAAATGGTTGAACAATTTCCTTTATTGAAAAAGGAAAATCTTTCTCATGAAAATTATTCGAAACGAAAAATTAACGATTTATTTTCTGAAAATTTATTGTCAAATGCCAAAACTAGTCAGGTTAATTACAACCAAACCATTATTGCCCTTTCAAAGGGCAATGGAAATTTT
Source organism: Bacteroidota bacterium (assembly GCA_041157165.1). Classification (GTDB taxonomy): domain Bacteria; phylum Bacteroidota; class Bacteroidia; order Cytophagales; family Spirosomataceae; genus Sandaracinomonas. The sequence goes on along the minus strand of JBEBDG010000253.1, from coordinate 3,138 downwards.
GACATCCTACCATTGAATAAAGAAGCTCAATTTTCAAGCATTAATGCCATTTTGGTTAAAGATTTTAATAAAGATGGTAAACTTGATCTTTTATTGGGTGGTAATTCCCTTCATTATATTCCAATGTTTGGACGTTTGGATGCCAACAAAGGAATTTTATTGTTGAATAAGGGCAAGGCAAAGTTCGAATATGTGTCCAATAAGCAGTCGGGAATGTATTTAAATGGGGAGGTAAAACAATTTGTTCAGGTTCCGGTCGGCAAGAAGAATTTACTCATTTCATTAATAAATAATCAAAAACCTCAGGTTTTTGAAATACTGTAGTTTTTTCGATGAAAGCAACCTTGTATGTTTATTGTTTGTGCCTATTCGTACTTTTAAATGCATGCAGTCAAGAAAAGTCTGAAGATGCTGCCTTTCGATTACTTTCTTCAAATGAAACAGGTTTAGACTTTGAAAACAGTCTTCAACCCGATAAAAATAAGAATATTTTTTCCTACATGTATTTTTATAATGGAGGGGGAATTGGTGCAGGTGATTTGAATAATGATGGATTAATTGATGTATGTTTCACTTCCAATTTAGGACCTAATAAAATTTTCATTAACAAGGGAAATTTGAGATTTGAAGATGTTACCCAGAAAACGAATTTTAATGCTACCAAGCAATGGTCTAATGGAGTTTCCATTGTAGATATCAATCAAGATGGTAAATTGGATATTTATGTGACCCAAGCCACAGGATTTGATTTTTTAAATGGTAAAAACTTATTATTTGTTTGTCAGACTATAACCAAGGAGGGTATCCCAATTTACAAAGAAGAAGCCGCAAAATATGGTTTGGATATCAGTGCACTCGGTACACAAGCTGTCTTTTTTGATCAAGATTTAGACGGTGATTTAGATTGTTTCCTTTTAAATCATTCAGTACATCAGAATGGAACATTTGGGTTCCGTTCCAATTTCAGGGGTAAGTTTCACCCTTTGGCTGGAGACCGATATTTTGAAAGAGTTGGACAGCATTATGTGGATAAAACTCAAAAAGCAAACATTGTATCAGATGTATTAGGTTATGGTTTAGGCGTATCCGTCTCAGACATTAATTTAGATGGATATCCGGATATGTATATTGGAAATGATTTCCATGAAAATGATTATTTGTATTTGAATAATAAAAAAGGTGGATTCACGGAGGAATTGGAGCAATCAATGGGTCACACTTCTCAGTTTTCAATGGGAATAGATATCGCTGATATCAATCAAGATGCTTATCCAGAAATTATTTCATTGGACATGCTACCAAGCGATCGCCAAATTTTAAAACGCTCAGAGGGCGAAGATTCCTATAATATTTTTCAATACAAATTGCGTCAAGGTTATAACCATCAATTTGCCAGAAATAATTTACAATTGAATCGGGGAGCTTCTGGTAAATTTTCTGAAATCGGACTTATGGCAAATGTTTATGCTACCGATTGGTCATGGACTCCTTTACTTTTTGATTTTGAAAATGATGGTTACAATGACTTATTCATTAGCAATGGTATTCCAAAGCGCATGAACGACATTGATTATATTCAATTTGTATCCAATGAAAAAATTCAGCAAAAAATTGCTGAGAAAAAAATGGATGAAAATGATATGAGCTTGACGGATTTATTACCCGAAATTAAATTGCCAAATCGCTTTTTTGGAAATAAGAAAAACCTAAGCTTTTCGGATAAAACACCTTATGTTGAGGGAAATGTAGATTCTTTTTCAAATGGAGCCATTTATGCTGATTTTGACAATGATGGTGACCTAGACATCATTACCAATAATATCAATGATAAAGCTTTTTTTTACGAAAACCTTTCAAAGCACTCTTCCAATGAAAATGATTACTTAAAAATAGAATTAAAAGGTCCTAAAGAAAATATAAATGCTATTGGGGCCAAAATTTGGATTGAAAGTAACCAAGAAAAAATAGTAGCTCAGAAATTTCCGGTTAGAGGATTTCAATCGAGCATGGAAATACCATTGCAAGTAGGTTTGGGTGATAAACGTAAAATCAAAAAAATCTATTTGATTTGGCCAGATAATACCTATCAAGAAATAAATCCAAAGCAGGATTTAACACGTTTAAAAATATCCTATCGGGATGGTCTAAAACAATTTGATTACAAATCACGGTTGAAAAAAGTAGAATCTAAATTCTGGATTGATGAAACTGCTGGATCGGGTCTGGATTTTACCCACATTGAAAATTCATTTAATGAGTTTGATCGTGAAGCGTTGATTCCCCATATGGCTTCTGCCGAAGGTCCCGCTTTGGCTGTCGGAGATTTAAATATGGATGGTTTAGAAGATATTTTCTTAGGTAATGCAAGAGATCAACAATCCAACATTTTTCTACAAACCTTAGATGGAAAATTTGTTAAGATGGTCCAAACTGATCTTATCAAAGATATTGCATTTGAAGACGTTGATGCGGTTATTGCCGATTTCAATGGAGATAAAAAAAATGATTTAGTTGTGTTATCGGGTGGGAATGAATTTGGAGGTAATGCACCTCAATTACAGCCTCGCTTATATTTAAACGGACAAACAAAATATACTGCTGCTTTTGCTGGAATTTTCCTAAATGGTGCCAAGATTGGTAAAATTGATTTCAATCATGATGGAGCTATTGATTTAATAATAACCGGTAGGTCCATTCCATTTGAATATGGAAAATCCCCAAGGTCCTATTTTTTAAAAAATGATGGCAAAGGAAATTTCACTGATGTGACCTTACAAGTAGCACCCGAATTTCGTTCTGTTGGTATGGTAAGAAACATGGATATAGTAGATATCGATCAAGACAAAGATTTGGATGTAGTACTTGCATTGGAATGGCAGTCGATTTGCATCTTTGAAAATAAAGGAGGAAAATTTAAGCAAAAATCTATTGATTCAGCAAAAGGATGGTGGTCTGCAGTGAAAGTTTTGGATATTGATTTAGACGGTGATCAAGATATATTAGCTGGTAACTTAGGTTTAAATGCTCGTTTAAAGCCTTCTGAAAAACAACCAGTTCGATTGTATTTAGGAGATTTTGATGCCAACCAGAAATATGACCAAGTACTATCCTATTACTTGGAGGATGTCGAGATTCCTT
>JBEBDG010000252.1:0-3564 GCA_041157165.1 Bacteroidota bacterium | reverse complement strand
TAGATTATTTTTGTTTGAACCAAGTAGATGCTGCCAATTTTGTGGGTATTGAAAAGCATCTCAACATCTATGAGCTACTATTTGAAACTTGGTATTTCTCTGTGTTGAATTTCTCCTTTTTTGGCTACGGTCAAATTATGCCAATCACCATACCGGGTAAGCTCATTATCATCATGGAAGTGGTTATGTCATTCGTTACGTTGGTCTTTATTTTATCTGATTTTCTCAGTTTAAAAGATTCAATAGCTGAGCATTTAAAGAAAAAGGAAAACGAATAGCTCGTCTTTCACATTGTTTGATTTTTTGTAAATTTAGTTTTCAACAAATTCCATCATGACTAAAACTTTTTTTTCAATTGTAGGGTTTTTTATATCAACTCTATTCCTTCATGCACAACAAATAACGGGATTTAAAAAAAGTCAACAACAAATTGCTTTGGAAAAGCAATTTGATTCTTTTGTTAGTTCCAAACGTGTCGGTGAAAATATTAAATTATTATCCTCTGTTCCTCATCATGTTGGATCAGCTGGAGCCAACAAAATTGTTTCGGAAGTGGTTCGTTTATTTAAGGAAAGTGGTTGGGATACTAAAGTAGAAACGTATCAGGTCTTGTTCCCCACGCCATTGGTTCGCCAATTAGAAATGTCGGGTGCAACAAATTATAAGGCTTTATTAAAAGAACCTGCCTTGAAGGAAGATGCCACATCTAATCAGCAAGATCAATTACCTACATATAATTGTTGGAGTGCCGATGGAGATGTAACAGCAGAATTGGTATTTGTAAACTACGGTTTACCAGAAGATTATGATGTATTGGCTAAGCATGGAATAGATGTTAAGGGGAAAATTGTAATTGCTAAATATGGCAGAAGCTGGAGAGGAATCAAACCTAAAGTTGCACAAGAACATGGTGCAATTGGTTGTTTAATATACTCTGATCCCTCAGACGATGGATATGCAGCTGGAGATGTGTACCCTAAAGGAGCATTTAAGAATGAATTTGGGGTCCAGCGTGGCTCAATCATGGACATGGTAGTGTACCCAGGAGATCCAACCACTCCTTTCAAAGGATCAATAGGAAATGTTGACCGTGTGGCACATGAGTCGGCTGAAAATTTATTAAAAATACCGGTTTTACCTATTTCTTATAAAGATGCAGCGCCATTATTAAAGGATTTAGAAGGGCCCGTAGCACCTAAAAATTGGTATGGTGGATTACCATTTACCTATCATATAGGTCCTAGTAAATCAAAAGTACATTTAAAATTAAGTTTTGATTGGAAATTAAAGCCAGCCCAAAATGTAATAGCGACTATTAAAGGTTCTGAATTTCCAGATCAATGGGTCATTCGTGGCAATCACCATGATGCATGGGTGAATGGTGCGAATGACCCAATCAGTGGGTTAGCTGCAGAATTAGAGGAGGCCATTGCTATTGGGCAATTAGTGAAGAATGGCTGGAAACCCAAAAGGACCTTAGTGTATTGTGCTTGGGATGCAGAAGAACCAGGTCTCATGGGATCAACTGAATGGGTTGAAGATCATGAACAAGAGCTGCGACAAAAGGCAGTTGCCTATATCAATTCAGATGGTAATGGACGTGGATTTTTAGGAGCGCAGGGCTCTCATGCTTTTATTCCTTTTATTACCGAAATTTCAAAATCAGTAATCGATCCTCAAACAAATGTATCTGTTTTTGAACGCGCTAGAGCAAGCAATGCAGTCAATGCCTCTTCCTCTAAAGCTAAATTAGAAGCTTTGAAACAAAATGACTTTCGATTGGAGGCAATGGGTTCAGGTTCTGATTATTCATCATTTATTCAGCATATTGGAATTCCTTCATTAAATATAGGTTTTGGTGGAGAAGACGATGGAGGAGAATATCATTCTATTTATGATTCGTATGATCATTATGCTCGATTCAAAGATCCTCAATTTGCTTATGGAATAGCCCTGGCGCAAACGACGGGAAGAGCTGCCTTGCGTTTAGCGGAAGCAGAGGTTCTACCCTTTGATTTTAAATCCTTGCATCAAACAGTAAAAGGGTATACCTCCCAATTAATGGAATTAATGGATCAACAAAGAGAAAAAATTAAAGCAGAAAATGAATTATTGAACTCTAATGCATGGAATTTGGCGGCCGATCCTACTGAACATCTGTTGGCACCGAAGGCAAAACAAGAGGTTCCCTATATCGACTTCTCCGCTCTGTTAAATGCTCTTTCTGAATTGGAACAAGTTACCAAGTCAATTGAAAAAAAATCAGAGAAGCTATCGGCTAAAGAGTTAGACGAATGGAATCAAAAAGTCTATCGGGCAGAGCAACAATTACTCACAAGCGCTGGATTGCCCCGTAGACCTTGGTATAGACATACTTTATATGCGCCTGGCTTTTATACTGGCTATGGAGTAAAAACTATTCCTGGTGTTCGCGAGGCCATTGAGCAACACAATTACAAAGAGGCCAATGAACAAATTCAAATAGTTGCTGATTCGATTAAAAAGTTGTCTAACTATTTAAATAATTAAGATGAAAAAATATCTTTTCTTGTTTTTAATAGGAATTTGGTCGAATGGTTTGGCTCAACATGCTGAATTTGAAAAAGAAATAACTAATTGGAGGCAAAAACGACTTCAGAATTTATTATCTGAAACGGGTTGGTTGAACTTAGCTGGGTTGTATTGGTTGAAAGAGGGGCCTAATTCGATTGGGGGAAGCGAAAAAAATGATTGTGTTTTTCCAACAGAGCATTCAAAAGCATTTTTGGGGAATGTGGTTTTGAAGGCAGGAAAAGTATTTATTGAAAAGGTGCCAAAGGATGCAGGTATTAATGCTAAGAATGGCAAATTTGAAGGTGGATTAATTTATTCTGATCAATTGGAACCTTTGGTGCTTTCGCACCAAAGCTTACGTTGGTTCATTATCAAAAGAGGAGAAAAATATGCTATTCGCCTTCGTGATTTAGAAAGCGAGTATGTTAAAAATTTCAAAGGAATAGAGCATTTTCCAATTCAAGAAAATTGGAAATTAAAGGCCAAATTTGTCCCAACATCTGGAAAAAAATTAAGAATTGTAGATGTAACTGGTCGGGTCTATGAGGAAGATGCTCCTGGAAATGTGGTATTTCAAGTCGAAGGTAAAGAATATGCATTGGCAGCCACTCAAGAGGGTAATCAGTTGTTTATTGTATTTGGTGACAAGACCAACAAAAATGAAACCTATGGGGGTGGTCGTTTTGTTTATGTCGATATGCCAAATAATGGGAATGAATTAGTGATTGATTTTAATAAAGCCTTCAATCCCCCTTGTACTTTTACGCCGTTCGCTACTTGTCCGCTTCCTGTGGCAGAAAATAAATTGACGATTCGTATTCCTGCTGGAGAAAAATATACATCCCATTATTGATGAAATTGATTTTGTATGATGGAACGTGTAATCTTTGCCATTGGGCTGTTCAATGGGTGAAAAAGAATGCAGCACCCTCAACCTATTTTCAATTTGAGTCACTGGAGTCGGATTTTGGAAAAAAAATAATAGAAAAATATTCTTTTTTGGAAGGTGTA
>JBEBDG010000251.1:0-3587 GCA_041157165.1 Bacteroidota bacterium | reverse complement strand
ACCCACGATGGCGTGCAAGAAATGTACGTTTGTGAAGGCTCAGTCGGATAAAAAATGTGGGTTTACTGATTGTTGGTCAAACCATGAATGGAGTATTGTGGGCAAGGTTTCTGCGGAGCAATTGCAAACGACCAAGGTAACGGAACTGTGGTTGGGACTCGGTGGATCGACCATTTCGACAAATGTGATGAAACAGAATGTTCCTTTGTTGTCTTTAATGAATACTGAGCTGTTGAAGCCGGCATCATACAAGGAGGATCAAGAAAACGTTGGTATGACGGCATTTGAACGCAGAGGGTATCAGATTGAAGCAGCCAAAAATAAGTCGGACAGGTATGTCTTTTTGAAGGACGATTTTGAAAGTCTACACAGTGGTTGGAAATACCCGCTCAACATGATCGATTTTGAAACCAGTGTGGTGGCTCTCCCATATTTTAAGGGAATGTCGCCCTATGAGACTGTAGCTTTTCAATTTTCACATCATATTTTGCATGAGGATGGCAGGGTGGAGCATTTTAATGATTTCATCTCGTGGGAGCAAGGCGAGTATCCCAATTTGATGTTTGTAAGGGCGTTGAAGAATTCCTTGGAGACCAACGAGGGGAGTGTTTTTAGATATGCGGCCCATGAGAATACAGTATTAAACAAAATCAAGAGAGATATTGCTGTATTGAAGCCTGACGACCTGGATGAATTGTTGATGTTTATTGATTCAATAACGGAAGAAGAAATCGACAAGAAATCGAAGAGAATTGGCTATCGCAATATGGTGGATATGGCCGATTTAGTACGGAAGGTTTATTACAGTCCGCATGCTGGTGGCAGCAATTCTATTAAGCGGATTTTACCGGCAATAATTAATGATTGTCCGACGGTAGCCCAGCGATATTCTCAATCAGGTAAGTATGGCCGGGGATTGGAATTTAGCAGCCGAAACTTCGATGACCATGTTTGGATTCGCGACGATAAAAACCGGGATCCTTACAAGACGCTACTGCCGTTGACGGATTTCGAAGGGGTTACGGATATTGACTTGTTTGATGATTTGGAGGGGGTGTCAGACGGTACCGCTGCGATGACTGCCTATAACAAATTGCAATGGAGCTTCATTGGCGATGCAGAGCGCTTGGCATTAAGGAATGCGCTGCTCCAATACTGTGAGCTAGATACCCTCGCTATGGTGATGTTGATGCAGGGGTTGATGGGGTTGAGAGATTCAGTAAACCCAAAGAAACCTTTAAATCATTATTATTGAAACACTAATTATTCTCGTTAGAAACTTGACACCACTAAGAAAAAATATATGAATAAGCAAGATTTAGTAAATTACATGTTGGAGTTTGCCAACAGTCGAAATGTATTCCATTCGGAAGCGGACTTTCAATTGGAGTTTGGAATGTTCCTCATGAAAAAGGGACATTCTGTCCGACTTGAAAAGGCATTTAAAAGAATTGGAATCTATCCCAAAATTGAATTAGATATGGAACTCGATGGGGAAACTGCAATAGAATTGAAATACAAGACATCGGAGCTTAAAGTCAAAGTTGGGGATGAATACTTTGAACTAAAACAGCATGGCGCTGCCAATTTAGGGAGGTTTGATGCGATCGATGATGCCCGAAGAGTTAAATCATTGGTTGATTCGAAAAGTACTAAAATATCAGAGGGTTTTACTGTATTTCTTACTAACGACTCAGATTACTGGTTAAATAATGCACAGCGAACTATGTCGAAAGATTTTGCATTAATTGAAAAACGAAGATTTACAAATGGAGAAAAGTTGGATTGGCATTCCAAATCATTGAATGTGAATTCGGTGTCTCAAAATAGGATGGATCCTTTTGCCCCAATTAAAATTGATTTTAATGATGAAATTAATTGGAGTGATTTTTCAAAAATTGATAATGACAAATCGGGGAATTTCCGTTTCTTCGTGTTGGATGTAAATAATTGACATTATGAGAGCAGCAAAATTAGTTTGGAGTAACAATGGTTGGACTTTACCGGAGGGCAGGGCCGACGATGGCGTTCCGGTGAATAATCCAAACGTTAATTACAATTATGGGTTAGAAGAGTTTTTATTCAATCCTGCACTTTTACAGCGAAATTTGGGCTATTTAGATTGTTATAGGTCGAATAACATTCCCGGAATGGAGGATGTTCTTTTGTTTTCATTGACGCCATTGCCAAGGCCAAGACAGATAATAATGATAGGTGTTTTGCGTGGTGTTCGTCAATTGCTTGATAACGAAAAAATTCAAATTTGGAATGTAATGCAGCAGCACAATTATATTGAAAATGTTGTAAATCCTGCATTTCAGGTTATCGAGGGCTTTGCCCTTGATGAACAAGCATCTGGCACAGGCGTGTTTGTTGAAAATAACTTTGGAGCTAATATTGGTCATTTGCCGTTGATTCAAGGTAATGCACCAAATGGTTTTTTTGTAAATTTTCAGTACCAGAAAATTGAGATTTTCCCTAAAGATAGGTGGATTAATTTAACAGAGATAGACCCAGTTGTTAATAAGGCTTGGAGACGTATAACAAATTTATATTATGTAAATAAGCGCCCATTAATTGAAGCAAAATTGGAAACAATCGGGTTAATTTAATTAACCAACTTAATTAATAACCCGCTTAATTTTACTTAAATGGGGGTAAGACTATTAGATTTTCATCCTTTTGAGAGTTCCAAAATCGTTATTTAGGGGATGATTTGCGCACTTCTTGTGGATCTGTTTATTTCAGGGTGTCGATTTGTGTAACCTTTTAAATCGAATTCAAACGGGATGATGATTCCAAGAAGTATTATTGGATGGCAGTTATATTAATCACGGTGTTTGTATAATAATTTCGGATTTTGATACACCTTCATTAATTGAGATAAGTTTGCCAGCTTTAAAGTAGTAATACAAATTGCCAGCAGCCGTTCCGGAATACATGCGATAAACAACCAAATCAGAGTCCGTATTCATATTTACAATTTGTTCTCCCACATTCTTTTTAACAAAATCCGCTTCATTCATACCCAAGTTAGCGTTGACTCTAAATAGCCCATAACAACTTGTTGTTAAAGATGCTGACAAACAGTACAGGTAATTTTTTAGTTTGAATTTAAATGTCATTGCAAAATATTGGATGCAATATTAGTCATGAGATTTGGATTTGCTCAGTGTTTGTCCCTTTGTTTTTAGGATTTTGAAAAATGTGTTTAAGTGTATTTCTATTCTCATATACAGAAATACTACCTCCCAAATACTGGAAATGGTAACTTGTTAATCTATATCAACCCTGGTTCCAATCAGACACTATAATGATTATAGCTGTAACAGTTGCAATTCCCAGCGAGTAAAAGAAAGCCCTTGTTGATTGGACGGTGTTGTTAAAACGCATTTTCGGAAAACTTGTTTTTATTCTATTATTGGTGCCGTCCGCCGTGAATTGGTATGTGTAATTCATTGAATCTTTTAATGGCCAAGATTTGGGTCTTATAAAGGTTATTGAATGATCTCCTTTTGGAATATTCTTCAATTCAAAAGTCTTTGTGCTAAAAATAGGAATTACATTAATTGCTTCTTGGTTGTCAA
>JBEBDG010000250.1:0-3591 GCA_041157165.1 Bacteroidota bacterium | reverse complement strand
TAGGCTTGGTCTTCCTCTGTTGATTCTTTGCCCTCTTTGTTTCCCCAAGAAATTTCGTTTAATCCTTCGTGCTGTTCCCAGGCGATGCCATTATTGATAAAACCTTGAACAGACTGATGCGTTCTCTTCAATTTAGAAGTATAAATTTTGTCAAAATTCAAGTCTTTATAATATTCAAAAAACGATTGAGCTTGTTGTTGACCCAATGCATTCAAATCACTGTCAATTCCGCTTCCTTGTACCATACCTAATCGGTTATATGCGGTTTCCCCATGGCGAATCAGGTAGATGTCTTTTACAGAATGCATTTATTTTATAAAATTTAGATTGAATTCGTAAAATTATACCGAATTTTACGTGGCAAAAATAACACTTTTATGTTTAAGGTTGAAGAGAATTCACTTGACCAATTAAATGAACTTTCCCAAAGCAACATGTTGGAGCACCTTGGAATAGAGTTTATTGAGTTTACGAGAGATTATTTGAAGGCAAAAATGCCAGTCGATCATCGGACAAAACAGCCTTTTGGCCTTTTGCACGGTGGCGCATCGGTTGTTTTAGCGGAGACTTTGGGTTCTGTTGCAGCCAATTGTGCCTTGAAAGATCCAGCAAGTGAAATGGCTGTTGGAGTTGAGATAAATGCCAATCATTTGAAATCTGCCCGAGGTGGTTGGGTAATTGGGACTTGTTCCCCAGTCCGAATAGGTTCTAATTTACATGTATATGATATAAAAATTCATAATGAAGAACAAGAATTGATTTGTGTAAGTCGTTTAACAGTAGCTATTGTTCGTAGAAAATAAGATATGAGTTTGTTGGGGATTTCCTTAGAAGATGTATGTAAAAACCATTGGCAAAAGCACCAACAGGAAGGCAAGGCCCAAGCAATTTGGCGTTTACCTCAATCAAATAGGTTTCATTTGGTTCAAGAATTTGGGAAAGGTACCCTCATTCAAATCCCTGAAATAGATCAATTAGGCGAAGGTTTTGTTGCCGCTTCTTTTGATGGTGACTTATATTTTATTCAATCTGATCATTATTTTTCAGGTGAAATTCCAGCATACGAATACCCTTTTTTTGATAATCAAATAAGTGTTTCTGATGAATCTAAAGATCATTTTATTCAATGGGTTCAAAAAAGTGTTGAAGCTATTCATACCGGATCTTTTCAGAAAGTTGTATTATCTAGAACGGATTCTTGCGTAAATCCCAACTTTGACCTTTACGAGTCATTTTTAAAATTATCAAAGGCCTACCCGAATGCAATGGTAGCAGCTTTTTATTTGCCAGAACAAGATGCGACATGGATGTGTGCTACACCTGAGCTTTTGGTTCAGCAAAATGCCGAAGGCATTTTTAAAACCGTATCACTAGCAGGTACTCAAACTGCCTTGGATTTTAATGGTAATCCATTATTACCTCAACATGCCTCTTGGACACAAAAAGAAATAGAAGAGCAGGCCTTTGTGAGTCGGTATATTATTGAATGCTTCAAGCGTATTCGATTGAGAGAATACATTGAAAACGGTCCTAAAACGATAATTGCAGGCAATTTAATGCATTTGAAGTCTGAATTTATAGTTGATACCAAAGCCATAGGTGTTGAAAATTTAGCTTCGACGATGTTGAAATTATTGCATCCAACTTCTGCGGTTTGTGGTACTCCGAAAGAAAAGGCAAAGGAATGGATTGAAATGGCGGAGCAACATAAACGCGAAATGTATGCAGGCTTTTTAGGTCCAATTGGTTTTCAAGATGAAATACACTTATATGTAAATTTGCGTACTCTTCGATACAAGAAAGGAATGCTTACTTTTTTTGCAGGTTGCGGAATAACGGAGGATTCGATTCCTGAGAAAGAATGGGAAGAGACCACAATGAAGTGCCGTACCTTGAAAGGGATTTTAATGTCCTCTTAATTTATCTTCCTTTTTTGGGCTTATTTCGCCAGTGATGGTCACTTTAACTAATTCAATTTTTGCCTCTTTGGTTGTTAATATTCGGAAGCTAAAGGGTTCAAGAGTAATGATTTCATGTTCTTGAGGTATATCCTCATAGATAGATAAAAGTAATCCACCAAGAGTCTCGTATTCTCCTTCTGGTAAATCCCAATGATATTTTTCATTTAAATAGTCGATTTCATGACGGGCAGAAAGAATGTAGTTATTTTCATCCAACATCTTTTCTGTCCAATCTTCAGAATCATCATATTCATCTTGAATTTCACCAAATATTTGTTCCATGACATCCTCCATTGAAACAAGTCCGGAGGTGCTTCCAAATTCATCCACTACCAATGCTAAAGATTTTCTTTCCTTCGAAAATTTAATCATTAGATCGTTTGCTGGCATTGCCTCTGGAACGATTGGTATAGATGTTAAGATGGACAATATATCCTTGGGTTTTTTGAAAAGCGCAAGAGAATGGCAATATCCTATAACGTCCTCAAGATTTTCTTTGTAAACCAAGACTTTTGAATGCCCACTTTCTATAAATATTTTTTGCAAGCCTTCTATTCCTTCTTCTACATCAATAGCAGTAATTTCTGTTCTTGGAATCATGCAATCCCTAACTTTCACTTGTTTAAATTCTAAAGCATTGTGAAAGATCTTGGTATCAACTTCTGTTTCCTCTTCTGTAGAAACCTTGCGGTTCAGATTTTGAATGTAATTGTTCAAATCTGTTAAACCAAAAGCAGGTTTTTCTTCTGAATATTGTAGTCGAAGCACCTTGGTGATGAACCATCTGGATAAGCCGACGGTCGTCCATACCAAAGGAAACATGAGTGTATAGACTATCCAAATTGGTATGGCTAGAATTTCTAGAATGGCATCTGGATTAATTAAAAAGACACTTTTAGGCGTAAATTCAGAAGTTGTTAGAATCAAAATAGTTGCCAATACAGAGGCAATTAATCGGGCAATTAATTCATTGGAAATGAGAGGTATGTATTGTTGAATGGCATTATGCAAAAATTCTTCCATGAATATTCCATAGGCTACAAGTGACAAGGTATTGCCAATAAGCATTGTACCTATAAATCGGGAAGGATATTGATTGAAATTTGCGATAATTTTGGCGCTTAAAATTTCTTGTTTAGCCTTTAATTCAAAATACAATTTATTGCTCGAAACAAAGGCCATTTCAACCCCAGAAAAGAAAGCAGAAAAAATCATTGACAGAATTATTGCAATGATTTCAGTATGTTGAATACTTGTGCCCGAATCAATGTCCATTATTTTTTAGCCTTGTTTTTTTGGGGAGAATTTGGTTTGTTTTTTTGATCTTGATCTTCTTTGATACGCAAATTTTTTTGGTATTGGTAATAAAACAAACAGCCAGATGACCACATGAGCCAGGTATAATGAAAGAATAATTCATGCCAAAATTTACCTCTTATCTCTGCAGGGGTAGGTGCATTTAAATCGATGATCCAAATGATAAAGAATCCAATTCCGGCAGAAAGACCAATAATTTCCTTGAATGACATATTAACTTACCTGGGTTTTTAAGTGCCTAAACATCGATAAAAATAATCCTACAAAGATTAAAATTGAACCAATCCAAACCAAATTTATATAGGGTTTTTCC